>CAXNEP010000001.1:0-23941 GCA_964200865.1 Cypionkella sp.
GCTGCCATATTCCCCGCAGATGCGCTTTGAAGGCGACACACCGACAGGGCGTCTTTTATCACGTTTCATGCCGTGGATGAAAGGTCGGCGGCCTGCTTGGCTGATTCGTCTTGGCTTGTTCCTTTACGACAGTTTAGGCGGGCGCAAGATTCTGCCTAGCACGCGCAAGCTGGATTTGACGCGCGATCCATCGGGTAGGCCGCTGCAATCTAAGTTCCGCTTTGCTTATGAATATTCGGACTGCTGGGTCGAGGATTCGCGGCTTGTTGTGTTGAATGCGCGCGATGCCGCGCAGCGCGGTGCGGATATCATGACGCAGACCCGCGTGACATCGGCCAACCGCGCTGGCGATCTGTGGGAAGTCGTGACCGAAGGCCCAGCGGGCACGCAGACCCACAAAGCCCGAGCGCTGGTCAACGCAGGTGGCCCTTGGGTTGAGGATGTGATCCGAAATGTCGTGCGCCTGAACACCACTGAAAGCGTGCGGCTTGTGCGCGGCTCTCACATCGTAACGCGCAAGCTTTATGACCATGATAGGAGCTATTTTTTTCAGGGCACTGATGGGCGGATTATCTTCGCTATTCCTTATGAACAGGATTTCACCCTGATCGGCACCACTGACCAAGATCACCAGGGCGCGCCAGGCCAGGTTGTATGTTCTGATGCCGAGCGGGATTATCTTTTGGATTTTGCCAGCCGCTACTTTGCAAAACCTGTGACCGCACAAGACGTGGTGTGGACTTATTCTGGCGTACGGCCGCTGTACGATGACGGGGCCAAATCGGCCACGGCGGCAACGCGCGACTATGTGCTGTCCCTAGACACCAATGGCGCACCGCTTTTGAATGTTTTCGGGGGCAAAATCACCACTCACCGGCGTTTGGCGGAAAGCGCGCTGGCCAAGTTGGTTCCGTACTTTCCGCAAGCCGCTGGCCTTTGGACAGCGCGCGCGCCTTTGCCAGGCGGTGATTTCCCGCATGACGGCGTGGCCGCGCTTATCCAAAGCCTGAAGGCAAGCTTTCCCTTCCTGTCTGATTATTGGGCAAAACGGCTTGTCCGCGCCTATGGGTCGGAAGCTGCGATTGTTTTGGGCAAGGCCGCCAGCGCCGCCGACCTTGGCCGCGATTTCGGGGCTACCCTGACCGAAGCCGAGGTGCGTTGGCAAATCCGCCACGAATTCGCACGCCATGCAACAGATGTGGTCTGGCGGCGCACGAAGCTGGGTTTGCGGATGACAACAGATCAGATTGCGGCACTTGATGCCTTCATGACGACGGCTGCAAAAGACGGGGTTCTTAGCCCCGCTGCCGAATAGGGGGATATAACGGTGCTGGAACTAAGGAATGTCGCAAGAACGGTTCAAGGGCGGGTCCATATCCAACCGACGGATTTGGCCCTAGAACGCGGTACGATGAACGTGCTTTTGGGGCCAACGCTGTCTGGCAAGACCTCGTTGATGCGTCTCATGGCAGGGCTTGACGTTCCGACCAGCGGGCGTGTTTTTTGGAATGGCACCGATGTTACTGGCCTGCGCGTGCAAGACCGCACTGTTGCCATGGTCTATCAGCAGTTCATCAACTATCCTGGAATGACAGTCTACGACAACATCGCTTCGCCCATGCGTCTCATGGGCAAGTCGAAAGCCGAGATTGACCGCGCAGTGCGCGAAACCGCCGAGATGCTGAAGTTAACGCCAATGTTGGGCCGCAAACCGCTGGAACTGTCGGGCGGGCAGCAACAACGCTGCGCCTTAGCGCGGGCGCTGGTCAAGGGCGCAGGTCTGGTGTTGCTAGACGAGCCGCTGGCGAACTTAGACTACAAGCTGCGCGAAGAGTTGCGCGTGGAAATTCCCCGTATTTTCGAGGCCTCTGGCGCGATTTTCGTTTATGCGACCACCGAACCTGAAGAGGCGCTTTTGCTGGGCGGCAATACTGCAACCCTGTGGGAAGGCCGCGTTACTCAGTTTGGCCCGACCCCCGCAGTATACCGCAAACCCGCCGATGCCACCACGGCAAGAGTGTTCTCTGACCCGCCGATGAACTTTTTCTCGGTGGTCAAAGATGGGAACAGTCTGCATTTTGGTGGCTTTGCCAATGCACCCGCCGATGGGGCCTTTGCCAGTTTGGCCGATGGCCGCTATCTGGCGGGTTTTCGCGCAAACCACCTCCATCTGAACAAGCATTCTAGTTCGGCGATGGCATTGCCCTGCACCATATCCGTTACAGAAATAACTGGGTCGGAATCCTTTTTGCACCTGATCGTTGGCGCGGAAAAATGGGTTGGGCTGGTGCACGGCGTGCAAGACCTGAACGCGGGGGCCGAGGTGACGGTTTACCTTGACCCATCCCACATTTACCTTTTCGATGAGGGTGGTGCACTTGTTGCCCCCGCATCTTATGCACAGGCGGCCTGACCCATGGCAAAGATCACGCTTTCAAAACTTGCCCATTCCTACGCCTCCAATCCAACGGCCGAGTCTGACTATGCCTTGAAAGAAATGGATCACGTTTGGCAGGATGGTGGGGCCTATGCCCTGCTTGGATCTTCGGGTTGTGGCAAGACCACTCTTTTGAACATTATTTCGGGCATTGTGCGGCCCAGCCATGGCCGCGTGCTTTTTGACGATGTCGATGTGACAGATCAGGAAACCGCTGCGCGCAATATCGCGCAGGTTTTTCAGTTTCCCGTGGTGTATGACACGATGACGGTGCGCGAAAACCTGTCCTTTCCCCTGCGCAATCGGGGCATGGACGCAGCCTATATTGCAGGGCGTGTCAACCAAATCGCCCAGATGATCGGGATGGAGCAGGTTTTAAACCGCAAGGCACGCGGCCTGACCGCCGATGCCAAGCAAAAGATCAGTCTTGGGCGCGGCATGGTGCGCGAGGACGTGAATGCCATTCTGTTTGACGAACCGCTGACGGTGATCGACCCGCATATGAAATGGGAATTGCGCACGCAGCTAAAGCAGCTGCACCGCCAATTCGGCCACACAATGATTTACGTCACACATGACCAGACCGAGGCGCTGACTTTTGCTGACAAGGTTGTCGTGATGTATGATGGCCGCGTGGTGCAAATGGGCACGCCCGAGGAATTGTTCGAAACCCCCGCCCATACCTTTGTGGGGTATTTCATCGGCTCTCCCGGGATGAACCTGCTTGAGGCTTCGGTGACTGGAAACCGTGCGCATCTGCAAGGAGCAGAGATTGCGCTGGACGCGGCCTATGGGCCAATCACGGGCCGCACTCAGATTGGCATTCGGCCCGAATACTGCACGCTGACAGACGCCGCTGGCCTGCCCGTTACTCTGCGCAGGGTCGAGGATGTGGGCCGCCACCGCATTATCCGTGCCGATCTTTTTGGTCAGCCCATCAATATCATCGCGCCCGAAGGGATGGCTATTGGTGCCAATATGACCCACGTCAGCTTTGCCCATGGCAAGGTCAATGTCTACGCCGACGACTGGCGCATTGCTGGAAAGGCCGCGTGATGGAAAAGCCGCTGAACAATAAGGCTTGGTTCCTCGTGCTGCCCGTTCTGGTGATCGTGGCTTTTTCTGCCGTGATCCCGCTGATGACGGTGGTCAACTATTCGGTCAACGACACCTTTGGCGAGAATGAATTCTTTTGGAATGGGCTTGGCTGGTTCGAGGACATGATAACCTCGGATCGGATGCACGACGCTTTGGGGCGTCAGGTGCTTTTCTCTGCCATAATTCTGGCAATCGAGGTGCCCTTGGGCATCTTTATCGCGCTGAACATGCCGAAAAAGGGATTTTGGGCCAGTTTCTGCCTTGTGCTTATGGCACTGCCCTTGCTGATCCCGTTCAACGTGGTCGGCACGATCTGGCAAATCTTTGGACGGGTGGACATTGGGCTTTTGGGGCATGGCCTTGCCGCTATAGGCATCGACTACAATTATACAAGTGACGCGCTGGATGCTTGGATCACTATCATTATGATGGACGTCTGGCATTGGACATCGCTGGTGGCTCTGCTGTGTTATGCGGGTTTGCAATCGATACCGCAGGCTTATTACCAAGCCGCAAAGATCGACCAAGCCAGCCGTTGGAGTGTATTTCGCTACATTGAGCTGCCCAAAATGGCAGGTGTTTTGCTGATTGCCGTGCTGTTGCGGTTTATGGACAGTTTCATGATCTATACCGAACCCTTTGTCGTAACGGGCGGGGGCCCAGGCAATTCGACGACGTTCTTGTCGATTGATTTGGTGAAAATGGCGGTGGGGCAATTTGATCTTGGGCCTGCGGCGGCCTTTTCGCTGATGTATTTCTTGGTGATTTTGCTGGTCTCGTGGGTGTTCTACACCGTGATGACCACAATCGATAAGGCGGAGACAAAGTGATGCGCATAAAGTCCTCTGCCATCGTCATGACGCTGTATCTGCTGTTCTTGCTGATCCCGATCTATTGGCTGGTCAACATGAGCCTGAAAACCAACACCGAGATCACTTCTACCTTTACCCTGTTCCCACAGGATCTGACCTTTGACAATTACGTCACTATCCTGACCGATCCGTCGTGGTATATGGGCTATGTCAATTCGCTGATCTACGTGGTGATGAACACGGTGATTTCGATCACCGTTGCGCTGCCTGCGGCCTATGCCTTTTCGCGCTATAGCTTTATGGGCGACAAGCATCTGTTCTTTTGGCTATTGACCAATCGCATGGCCCCGCCTGCGGTGTTCGCGCTGCCATTTTTTCAACTTTATTCCAGCGTGGGCTTGTTTGACACGCATATCGCGGTGGCCTTGGCGCATTGTCTGTTCAACGTGCCTTTGGCGGTTTGGATCCTAGAGGGGTTTATGCGCGGCGTTCCAAAGGAAATCGACGAGACGGCCTATATAGACGGCTATTCCTTTGGCCGCTTTTTCACCCGCATTTTTATGCCGCTGATTGCCAGTGGCATCGGCGTTGCAGCCTTTTTCTGTTTCATGTTTTCGTGGGTAGAACTGCTGCTCTCGCGCACGTTGACTTCGGTTAATGCCAAATCCATCGCCGCGACCATGACGCGTACGGTGTCGGCCAGTGGGATGGATTGGGGCGTTCTGGCGGCGGCGGGGGTTCTGACGATCATTCCAGGTGCCTTGGTGATCTATTTTGTTCGCAACTATATCGCCAAGGGCTTTGCCCTGGGGAGGGTGTGATGACTGCAAGCCGTTGGAATGCCGTATACGTGGGCCTTGGGGTCTTTATGGCTGCGATCCTTGTCTTCTTGTTTTGGTCGGTGCCGCGCGATGATAGCGGTATGCTGTGGTTCGACCCGATGATCGCTGGCGGCTGGATGGCATGGACTTTTCCCGTTGCCCTGTTCTTTTTTGTGATCGCCAGCCTTTTGATCGTGTTTACCCTGCTGGCCATCCGCTTTCCCGAAACGCCCCGCCGCGGTATTTTGCGCATAGAAACAACGCGCGGCGATCGGCTTTTCATCACTCTTTTGGGCTCGGCCTATATCAATTTGGTCTGGCTCTTTTTCTTCGGCGCGCCGCTGACTTGGCCGCTGATTGCTTGCCTGTTTTACGCTGCAGCTGTCTTCCGCTGGGTATAGATCAGGACGAACGACGCTGGACGGGTGGGCCAACGCTTGCCCCATAGCAAAACGACAAGACTTTAAACTCATCAAACTTCTGGGAGGAAAGAAAGTGAGACAAAGACAAACTTCATCGGCGATGGCGCTTGCGCTTATCGTCTTTGGTATGCCGGCATTTGCCGACATAGAGGCGGCCAAAGCGTTTCTTGATACCGAAATTGGCGATCTGTCCTCGCTGGATCGCGCGGGTCAAGAAGCCGAATTGCAATGGTTCATCGATGCAGCCAAACCCTATGCTGGGATGGAAATCAAAGTAGTCTCGGAAACCATCGGCACCCACGAGTACGAATCCAAGGTGCTTGCCCCAGCATTCGAGGCCATCACAGGTATCAAGGTTACACATGACCTGATCGGCGAAGGCGACGTTGTGGAAAAGCTGCAAACGCAAATGCAGTCGGGCGAGAATATCTATGACGCCTATATCAACGATTCTGACCTGATCGGCACCCACTGGCGCTATCAGTTGGCCCGCAACCTGACCGACTGGATGGCAGGCGAAGGCGCTGCGGTGACCAACCCTGGCCTAGACTTGGCAGATTTCATCGGCACCTCGTTCACCACTGGCCCCGATGGCAAACTGTACCAGTTGCCCGACCAGCAGTTCGCAAACCTCTACTGGTTCCGTTATGACTGGTTCAACGATCAAAAGACCAAGGACGACTTTAAGGCAGCCTTTGGCTATGACTTAGGCGTTCCAGTCAACTGGTCGGCCTATGAAGACATTGCCGAGTTCTTTACTGGGCGCGACATGTCCTACATGGGCGGGCCTGCCACTGGCGTTTATGGCAACATGGACTATGGTAAGAAAGACCCCTCGCTTGGCTGGCGTTATACAGACGCGTGGATGTCGATGGCTGGTATGGGCGACGTGGGCGAACCAAATGGTTTGCCAGTTGACGAATGGGGCATCCGTGTCAACGAAAAGTCGCAGCCAGTCGGTTCGTGCGTGGCGCGTGGTGGCTCCACCAACGATGCGGCGGCCGTTTATGCTGTGACCAAGGCTATCGAATGGCTGCAAAAGTACTCGCCGCCAGAGGCTGCTGGTATGACCTTCGGCGAAGCTGGCCCAGTTCCTGCACAGGGCGCCATTGCCCAGCAGATGTTCTGGTACACCGCATTCACCGCAGCTTCGGTTGAACCTGGCACCCCCGTGATGAACGAGGATGGCACGCCAAAGTGGCGCATGGCACCTTCACCTCATGGCGTCTACTGGCAGGATGGCCAGAAGATCGGCTATCAAGACGCTGGTTCTTGGACGCTGATGCAATCCACCCCCGTGGATCGTGCGCAGGCGGCTTGGCTTTATGCCCAGTTCGTCACCTCGAAAACAGTTGACGTGAAGAAATCTCACGTTGGTCTGACGTTCATCCGCGAGTCCACGATCCAACATGCCTCGTTCACAGAGCGTGCTCCGAAACTGGGCGGTTTGATCGAATTCTATCGCTCACCCGCGCGCGTTCAGTGGTCACCCACTGGTACCAACGTTCCTGACTATCCAAAGCTGGCACAGCTGTGGTGGCAGAACATTGGCGACGCGATGTCTGGTGCCAAAACCCCGCAAGAGGCGCTAGATGCGCTTTGCGCGGAACAGGAAAAGGTTCTGATCCGTCTAGAGAAATCTGGCGCTCAGGGTGATCTTGGCCCCGTCATGAACGAAGAGCAGGATCCGCAAGTCTGGCTTGATGCCCCTGGCGCGCCGGTGGCCAAGCTGGAAAACGAGGACGAAGAGCCAAAGACCATCGCTTATGACGAACTGATCAAGTCTTGGCAGAACTAAAGTAACATTGCAGGGGGCGGTGCTGCATGCGCCGCCCCTTGTCTCAATCGCACTCGCACGCGCGCTAGTGTGGGCTGGATGGGACAGGCTGGCCAATTTTGGGCCGTTTCAACGATGGACGCAAATACCATGACCTATATCCTTGCCATCGATCAGGGCACCACATCGTCCCGCTCTATTCTGTTTGATCGGGACTTGCGCGTTGTGGCCATAGCGCAGGAAGAATTTCCCCAGCATTATCCTGCCTCGGGCTGGGTCGAGCATGATCCTTCGGATCTTTGGTCGAGTGTTGCGGGAACCGCTCGCGCAGTTATGGAAAAGGCAGGCGTAAGTGCGGCCAATATCGCGGCCATAGGCATCACCAACCAGCGAGAGACGACGCTGATCTGGGATCGCAAAACGGGCGAGCCGATTGGCAACGCCATCGTCTGGCAAGACAGACGCACCGCCGATATTTGCGCCGTGCTAAAGTCCGCAGGGCACGAGCCGATGATCACCGCAAGAACGGGGTTGCTGCTTGATCCCTATTTTTCGGGCACCAAGATTAAATGGCTTTTGGACAATGTTGAAGGTGCGCGCGAACGCGCTGCGCGTGGCGAGTTGGCGTTTGGAACAATTGACACCTTTCTGATTTGGAAGCTGACTGGCGGGCGGGTGCATGCTACCGATGCCACCAACGCGGCGCGGACACTGGTCTACAATATCGCCAAGGGCGAATGGGACGCCGATATCTGCCAATTGTTGGGCATACCAATGTCACTGTTGCCCGAGGTGAAGGATTGCGCCGCCGATTTTGGCAGCACGCGGGCCGATCTTTTCGGGCGGGAAATCCCAATCTTTGGTGTCGCCGGCGATCAACAGGCGGCGACTATTGGGCAGGCCTGTTTCAAGCCTGGTATGATGAAATCCACCTATGGCACGGGTTGTTTCGCCCTGTTGAATACGGGGGGGGACATGGTTCCGTCCAAGAACCGACTTCTGACAACTATCGCCTATCGGCTGAATGGTCAGACGACCTATGCGCTGGAAGGGTCGATCTTTATCGCAGGGGCGGTCGTGCAATGGTTGCGCGACGGGCTAAAGATTATCCGCGAAGCAAAGGAAACGCAGCCGCTTGCCGAAGCCGCCGATCCCGCGCAGGACGTGGTTCTGGTTCCCGCCTTCACGGGCCTTGGCGCGCCCTATTGGCGACCCGATTGCAGGGGGGCTGTTTATGGCCTAACTCGAAACTCTGGCCCTGCCGAACTGGCAAAGGCGGCTCTTGAAAGCGTGGGCTATCAGACCCGCGATCTGCTTGAGGCGATGCGGTCGGATTGGGGGGCCGCCGCCGATGGCGTTCTGCGCGTGGATGGGGGGATGACCGCATCGGATTGGGCGATGCAGTTTCTGTCAGATATTCTGGGCGCGCCTGTAGATAGGCCAGTTGTAACGGAAACAACCGCGCTGGGTGCGGCCTATTTGGCGGGTTTGCAGGCAGGAATTTATCCCCCCCGCGAGGAATTCCAGAAAAGCTGGGCACTAGAGCGGCGCTTTTCCCCTCTGATGCCGTCCGCAACACGGGATCTTAAATATGCCCGCTGGGGCCGAGCGGTGAACGCTACGATGGCGGTGTAATGGGCTTTTCCATCCAGACCCCAGCCCAAGTTCTGTTCGGTCGTGGGATGAAGGAACAGGCCGAGGGGCAGATTGCGGGTTTTGGCCCGCGTGGGGTGCTGGTTCATGGTTCCAACCCTGACAGGGCCATGTGGCTGACCGCAGCTTTGCGGGCCAAGGGCTGCGAGGTACTGACCCTTGTCTGCGGGCAAGAACCCAGTCTTCCGATGCTTGAAGCCGCCCTTGCGATGGCGAGGCCCTTTGCGCCAGGATGGGTTGCGGCATTAGGGGGCGGGGCTGCTTTGGACATGGGCAAGGCGCTGGCCGCGCTGATCCCATCGCGCAGTGAGACGATGGATCATCTAGAGGTTGTGGGCCGTGGGTTGCCCCTTTTGGACGCCCCACTCCCCTTTATCGCCTTACCCACGACGGCGGGTACGGGGGCCGAAGTGACCAAGAACGCCGTCATAGGCCTGCCAGACCATCGCCGCAAGGTCAGCTTGCGGGATGATAGGATGCTGGCCCGATTGGCCATCGTTGACCCTTCGCTTACAGACAATTGCCCTTGGGCGGTGACGCTGGCCTCGGGGATGGATGCTGTCGTGCAGGTGATCGAGCCCTATCTTTCATCGCGCGCAAATGATTATACCGATGCGCTGGCGCTTCCCTCAATCGCGCGCGGGATCAAGGCGCTGCAACGTCTTTCCCAAGGCGAGGATGCAGCGGCGCGGGACGAACTGGCTTGGGTCAGCCTGTGCGGCGGACTGGCCTTGGCCAATTCGGGCCTTGGCGCTGTGCATGGTTTGGCTGGGCCAATTGGCGGGATGTCTCCGGCCGCGCATGGGTCTGTCTGCGCCGTGTTATTGGGGCCCGTTTTGGCGATGAACTTTCGGCGCGCTAATCCCGGCTCAAAGGCGGCGCAGCGGTTGCAGCAGATTTTCAGCATCCTTGCAGGGTGTCTTGGATGCCGACCCGATGACGCCCCTATCGCACTGGCCGAATGGTTGAGCAGCCTTGGCCTTGTCGGCCTGGACGACCAAGGGTTGAACCCTGCAGATCACCGTGTTCTGGCCCAAGCGGCATTAACTGCGTCTTCGATGAAGGCGAACCCAGTTGCTTTGACCGAGGCCGATCTGCTGGAGATTCTGTCGCAGGCCGCGCCATGAAGAAGGTCGGGAGGGGCAATGGACCGCTGGACTGACAACCGCGCTTGGCTCTTGCTGCTTCCTGCTTTGGCTGTGCTTGCAGTGGTTGGGGGGCTGCCGCTTTTGGCGGTTATCAACTATGGGCTGCATGATATCTTTACGCTGAGCCAAATTCATTGGGTTGGCCTGCAGTGGTTTGCAGACATTCTTGGCAGCGATCGTTTCTGGGCGTCGCTTGGCCGCAGTTTGCTGTTTTCGGCGCTGGCGCTGACAATCCAAGTACCTTTGGGTATTCTGGTGGCCAAACTGCTTTTGCCGCTTGGCCGCCGCGCGGTTTGGGGGCTTGTTCTGTGCGCCCTGCCGCTGGTTGTGCCATTTAATATGATTGCAATGCTGTGGCTGGGTATGATCCAGCCGCAAATCGGCCTGCTCGGCGACATGGTTCAGGCCATTGGGTTCGATTACAAGTTCAACCCCGTGCACACGTGGGTGCTGATTTTGCTGGTTGATACATGGCATTGGCTTGGCCTTGTCGTGATCCTTGCCTATGCGGGGCTTTCCTCGGTGCCCCAGCCTTTTCGTCAAGCCGCCGCGATTGACGGTGCCTCGCGCTGGGCAGTGTTTCGCTATGTCGAGTTACCGCGCATAACCCATGCCCTTGCCATCGTCTTTCTGCTGCGCTGCGTGGATAGCCTTATGATCTATACCGAAGCATTCGCGATAAATGCCGGAGAGCCGAACGACGCCACGCGCTTTTTGTCGCTGGATCTGGGTGAAGAGATCAAAGGGTTTTCTTATGGACAGGCCGCCGCGCGGGCCTGCATTTACTTTCTGATAGTGCTAAGCATTGTTTGGGTTTTTGTGATCGCCACGCGCGAGAACCGCAGGCCCCAATGATGCGCAAACTAGCCCTTCTGGCCCTTGCAGCATTTATTCTTTCGCCCCTTGTTCAGGCTGTTATCCTTAGCTTTACTGCGACCCTACCCTTCGATGGAAACACAGTGGGAAGCGTCGGGCTGATGAATTATGCCAACATTCTGACCACACCCGAATTACAATCTGCCATTCTAAATTCTTTGACCTATGTCAGCGTGAACATTGCCTTGTGCCTTGCCTGCGGTTTGCCTGCTGCCTATGCGCTGGCGCGGTTCAACTTTGTGGGGGATCGGCATTTTCTTTTGTTGATCCTTGTCTTTCGCGTCACGCCGCCCGTGGTTCTATCCTTGCCGATCTTCATTGTTTTCGCCCAACTTGGGCTGGTGAATTCGCCAATTGGGATCGGGATCGTCCATTGCTTGTTCAACCTGCCCATAACCATCTGGATCTTGGAAAGCTTTATCCGCGCCGTGCCGCGCGAATTTGACGAGACAGCCTTTTTGGACGGGCATAGCCGCTTCGGATTTTTCTTTCGTCATCTGATCCCAATGATCGCCCCTGGCATCGGTGTTGCGGCGTTCTTCTGTTTTGTCTTTTCTTGGATAGAGGTGGTTTTCGCGCGAATGCTGACCGTAACGGCGGGCAAACCCATCACGGTAGCCATCTCTGCGATGTTTGGATTTCAGACCGATATTGGCGCGGTTATGGCGATGACCTGCCTATCATTGATTCCAGCCGTCATCTTGCTGTTTCTTTTGCGAAACTACCTCGCGAAGGGGTTCATCCTGCGGAGCTGACTGCCAGATCAGCAAGTTTTGCGCGGGCGCGCGTATAACGCTTTCGGAGGAGAGCCGTGTGTCAGGTGGGCAGATCACATTTTACCTGCCTAAGTATGAAGTTCAAAGAAAAGCACTTTCGTTATGTAGGCCCCTAAGGCAAGATTTGCCTGCGGCGATGCCTAAACCTTCTCATAAGCCCTTTGCGCCAAGCGATCAGCCAGCCGCGCCGCTTGCAGGCGAATATCTGGGATTGCGGTGATTTCCCAAAACGTCGCGCGCGAGGCGGGGCCAATCGCCATCAGGCGCGGGCTGGGTTGGCCGTCTGCGCCCACCACTTGGGTTTGCGCGTCAACGTCCAGCCCAAGGCGCAGCGGGTCTAGCCGCGCCTGACCGCTGGTCAGCAAATGCTGCACCAGGGGCCCCGCATTTTTGCCCGCATCACGGCGAATGCCGCGGCAATCAATCACGCGGCCTGCGATTATGCGGGTTTCTGGCGCATTTATGTCGCGGCGATAGCGTGCTTCGATCTGCCCATCTGTCCCGCGCGCGGCCCACAAGAAATGGCCTTTTTCAATACGCAATTGGCCGCTGGAAATCGCCTCCTCGATCACCGATTGCGAGGCGGGCGGGATGCGGTGACGGTGCACGTCCCACCACGGCGCGCCGTGGCGCAAAAACCGCGCGCGGGCGGGAATGGGCAGGCTGCGCCACATCTGCGCGGCATGGGGGCGAAGGCCGTCTACCTCGTCCCTCCAAGTGCCGCCTGCCGCCACGCGGGCCGCAATGCGCCCGCGCAGCCAGCGCAGAACCTGCGACAGGGGTTGCCCCCAAGGGATATCGGCTGTGGCAATCTGGGCAGGGTCAACGTGCCCATGCCCGCGCGGCAGCAACCCGCGCCGTGAAAGTGAGATGATCTGGCCGCGATGCCCTGGTGCCAAAAGGGTCAGCACATTGTCCACCATCGACAGGCCAGAGCCGATGATGACAACGGGTGCGCCCGCTGCAATGGGCGCGGGCGCATCCCACGCCCCCGCAATCGCCCCGCCTGCCGTATCGCGGGCAATCACATGGCCCGTGGCCAGAATGGCGTAATCCGCCAGCAGCTGGCCGCCGCCCGAAAGTGTCAGCACCACGCTGCCGCCCAGATCATCCAGCGCCAAAACCTCTTGCGGGATCAGGCGCAGACGCTCGGCAGGTTCAATGCCCAGCCACGGCTGCAACAGACGGCCCAAATAGGCACCATAGGTGGAACGGCGCACAAACTGGGTGCCCTTTTCCTGTAGCCCTTGCATATCCAGCCTGCGCTGAAAATGGGAAGGGTCATCTGGAAACGCGCTCATATTACTGGCGCGGGTGTTTAGCAAATGATCGGGGCTTTCAGTGCTGTAGGCCACCCCGCGCCCCAGTTTGCGCCCGCTGTTGCCCTGCGCCTCGATCAAGGACACGCGAAAGCCTGCGCGGGTGTCAGCCAGCAGATGCGCCGCCATAATCACCCCGCTGGCCCCAGCGCCGATTATGGCTATGTGGGCCCCGTTCGGCGCATGGGCTAGGGGCTGCGGGGCGTTCACGTGGCGGCCCAAAGCACGGGAACAAGCGCGCAGAAGGCCCCAAAGGCCGCGATCAAGACCAGTGCTAGCCCAACAGGCTTAAAGGGCATGGGCTGCAATTGGTCAATCGACTCGCCCTCGGTCAGAAAGGCCAAATGAAATGCAGGGTCGTTGCGTCCGTCCAGCATGGGGCCACCTTTGGCTAAAGTGCAAAGAAAAGAACGCCGAAGAATGCCGCAAACACCATGCCTACGCTGGCAAGTGCGGCATAATCGGCAATGCTGGGGGATGAGGCGCGAAAAAGGTTCTTCATCAGGCAACTCCTTGCCATTGAGAAAGGGGAAGTTTGGGGGAAAGTTGGGCAGGGGCGGATTGCGCCCGCAAGTCATCGCGCAAGGTGCGGCCCTGCTGCCAAGGGCCAAAGCCAGAGGCGACGTTTATATGCCCTGCAAAGCCCATATCGACAAAGCCCGCCCCAAAGCTGGCAGCAAGGCTGCGCGCGCGCGAAAAGCTCATCCACGGATCATTGCGCGAGGCGACAAGGGTGGCGGGCACGTCAAAACGCGGGGTTGGGATTGGCCCGAAATGGCCAATGCGCGCTGCACCTTCGGTTTCTGCTGGGGCCACCAGCAGGGCCGCGCGAATGTTCAACTGCGGCCATTTCGCAAGCACGCGCGCAATCAACACCGCGCCCAGCGAATGGCCCACCAGAATCGCACCAGGATGGCGCAATACCGTACCCGCCAGCTCAATTTCCCACAGCCGCGGGTCGGGCTGCGCGGGGCTGGGCAAATCGACCAAAATCGCGTCATGCTCGCTTGCCGCCCACCAGTGTTGCCAATGCGGCGCAGGCGATCCGTCTAGCCCGTGAATGATCAAAGTCTTGGTCATCTGCGCCTCCTTGGGCGGGGTTCATAGGTTAAATCTATCAATTTTATCGTGATTTGGAATTCTAAAGGTTGGCAGGGCAAGAGAAGAAACTTCTATTTCGGACCTTTGGGCAGATTATCGCGTCTTGGTATCCACGGGGTAGGCGGTGGTGTATTTCATCCGCTCCATCGCGAAATAGGATGTGACGTTCTTGATCGGCACGGCATCGGTCAGCCGCTTGTACAGGGCATCATAGGCGGCCATATCGGGCACGGCGACATGCAGCATATAGTCCATCTCGCCCGCCATTCGGTACACTTCCATGATCTGCGGAATGGCCTGAACGGCGCTGGAAAAGCTTTCTCTCCACGCTGCCGAATGGTCGGGTGCTTCGATACCGACGAACACCGTAAGGCCAAAGCCCAGCCGCTGCGGATCGCCCAGCGCCACCCGCGCGGTCAGCACGCCGCTGGTTTCCAATTTCTGGATACGCTTCCAGCAGGGGGTTTGCGATAGGCCCACCTTATCGGCAATTGATGCCACGGGCAGCGTGGCATCGTGCATCAGCTCGGCAATGATTTTGCGGTCAATCAGATCAAGGTCATCCAAGGCGCAACTCTCCTATGCGGTATTGCTCTTAGCATGACGCAAATCTGATAAATGTCTATATTTTTTATCGTGTATAAAATTATGCATAAAAATCAATAATCTGATCGATTCTGAAGAGAATCATGAAATCACGACCTGCGCTGCGTTGATTCTCTGCCTCAGGCTGGCTAAACTGCAGCCATGATCACGCAGAAGATGAAATATGCGCTGAAGGCGCTTTTGGTATTGGCAGACGAGGCGGCGAAACCCGCCCCCGAAGCCTTGACCATTGAGGCGATTGCCAAGCGGTCAGATTCGCCAAAGCGGTTTTTGGAACATATCTTGCTGGAACTGCGCAACGCTCAGGTGGTTATATCGACGCGCGGGCGGGCAGGGGGTTATAGCCTGCTTATGGCCCCCGCCGATGTTTCCATTTCCGAAATGCTGCGCCTGATTGACGGGCCAATCGCCCCGCTTGCCTGCCTGTCGCGCCGCGCCTATCAGCGCTGCGATGATTGTACCGATGAGGCCACGTGCCGCATCCGCAAGGTCTTTGCCGAAGTGTTCTGGTCGTATCTTCTGATCATCGATTCGCTGACTTTGGCCGATATGTTGCGGTCTGGCGATGTGGCAGATCAAGTGATCGGCAAGGCTTAATCCTAGCTACGCAGTGTGCAAGGGCGATGCGCCGTCGGGCGCAAAGAGAATTTTCTTCTTTTAACACGATCAAAATAGGCGAGATTATTCTGTTGCAATACACGACTTTCTATGTCGATATTAATCCATCGAAAGGGCGCATGACGCTGCCCTGATGTTGGCAGGAGGCAGGAATGACCACAGCACCATCACCGCAGGCCAATGCCACTTGCGCTGTGCAGTTGATTGATCGGCGCGCAGGCGCAGCCCACCGCGTTGGCGGGGCTGCTTTGCAACTGTTCACCTCGACGCCAGACCAAGCCATTGCCGAACTGCTGGCAGGGCGCGACCCCGCTGTGTGGGAAGCGCGCGTATCGCCCCTATGCGGTGCGGCGGGCGGTGCGGCATGACCAACCTTACCCTTAAACATATCGCCTTTGGCGCAATCAAACCTGTTCAGGAGACGAAGATGACGATCCAAACCCCAATCGCCCCCGTGGCGCGCAAACTGAAATCCACCCTTTCGGCGCTGGCGCTGGCCACCTTATCTTTTGGCGCGCTGCCTTTTGCCGCCCAACCCGTGGCCGCCGAAAGCCTGCTGAACGTTAGCTATGACCCAACCCGCGAATTGTACCGCGAGTTTAACGAGGCGTTTTCGGCCTATTGGGTTGCCCAAGGCAACGAAGCGCCCACATTGGAAGTCAGCCATGGCGGTTCGGGCAGCCAATCGCGCGCTGTTGTCGATGGGCTGAAGGCGCAGGTGGTGACGCTGGCGCTTGCAGGCGACATTGACCGTATCGCCAAAGCAGGCCAGTTGCCCGAAGATTGGCAATCGAAACTGCCGCATAACTCTTCTCCCTATACGTCAACCATCGTGTTCTTGGTGCGCGAAGGTAACCCAAAGGGGTTGAAAGACTGGGGTGATTTGGTGGCTGACGGCGTGGAAGTGATCACGCCAAACCCAAAAACCAGTGGCGGGGCGCGTTGGAACTATCTGGCCGCTTGGGCATGGGCCGAAAAGAACGGCCAAGACCCAAAGGAATTTGTCGGCAAGCTGTATAAGAATGTTCCTGTCCTTGACCAAGCGGCGCGCGGTTCGACCACCACCTTTGCCCAAAACGGCATTGGCGATGTGCTGCTGGCTTGGGAAAACGAGGCGTATCTGGCGCTGAAAGAACTGGGAGAAGATCAGTTTGACATCGTGGTGCCTTCGATCTCGGTACTGGCAGAGCCGCCTGTCGCGATCGTTGATGCCAACATCGAAAGCGATGCGCAGCGCAAATTGGCCGAGGGTTATCTGAACTTTCTTTATTCGCCCGAAGGTCAGGCGATTGCCTTCAAGAATTTCTACCGCGCTTGGGATGCGTCCAAAGCCAACCCCGAAGATGTGGCTCGTTTCCCGCAGCTTGAACTGGTTGACATTGCAAGCCTTGGCGGCTGGGCCAAAGTGCAGCCCGAACATTTCGCCGATGGCGGTATCTTTGACCAAATCTACGAATCCAAGTAAGGAAACATGATGGGCAGACCCCTGATCCACCGATCCCCCATGCCGGGCCTAGGCCTAAGTATGGGGATCACCCTGACGATGCTTTCCCTGATCGTTCTTCTGCCCATCGGCGCCCTTCTTTTGAAGGGCGCCAATTATGGTTTGGCAGGAATGTGGGAAACGGTGAACCGAGAGCGTGTTTGGACGGCGCTGTTTTTATCCTTTCGGCTGTCGCTGTTTGCGGCGGCCTTTAACCTTGTGTTTGGCGTTTTGCTCGCTTGGGTGCTGGTGCGCTATCAGTTCTGGGGCCGCCGCATTCTTGACGCCGCCGTTGATCTGCCCTTTGCCCTGCCAACGGCTGTGGCGGGGCTTTCCTTGACCGCGCTTTACGCGCCAAGGGGCTTTTTCGGGCAGATGGCCGCCGAAATCGGCTGGAAAATTGCCTACACGCAATGGGGCATCTTTATCGCCTTGGTATTCGTGGGCCTGCCCTTTGTCACCCGCACCGTGCAGCCCGTGATCGAGGAAATCGAGCGCGAGGTGGAAGAGGCTTCGGCCACCTTGGGCGCATCGCGCCTATACACCTTGCGCCATGTGATCTTGCCCATGCTGACACCCGCCGCGCTGACAGGTTTTGCTTTGGCACTGGCCCGTGCGGTGGGCGAATACGGGTCGGTTATCTTTATCGCGGGCAACATCCCGCTGGTGACCGAAATTGCGCCGCTGCTTATCATCATTCAACTAGAAGAATTCAACTATGACGCAGCCGCCGCCATTGGCATTGCCATGCTGCTGATCAGCTTTGCGATGCTGCTGGTCATCAACCTGATTCAAATCTGGTCGCGTCGGAGGATTGGTTATGTCTGATACATCCCTTATTGCAACACCCACACGCTTTCGTTCTGCCACTGAAGAAAGCCCAGCCGCCCGCTGGGGAATGATCATCTTTGCCTTTGTGGGTCTTTCGATCCTTGTCTTTGCGCCGCTGATCGCGGTGTTTGTCGTGGCGCTGGCAGACGGGGTTGCGGCATCCTTGAAAAGCCTTGCCACCCGCGATGCGCGCGAGGCGATCCGCCTGACCCTGACCATTGCCGCCATTTCCGTGCCGCTGAATGCTATCTTTGGTGTTGCGGCGGCTTGGTTCATCACCAAGTTCGATTTTCGCGGCAAGGCGTTTTTGATCACGCTGATCGATCTGCCGTTCAGCGTCTCGCCTGTCGTCGCTGGCCTGTGCATTGTGCTGATGTTTGGCACCAACTCGCTGGTCGGCGGCTGGCTGGTGGCCAATGGCTATCCCATCGTTTTCGCCATGCCTGGTATCATTCTGGCGACCATGTTCGTGACATTTCCCTTTGTCGCGCGCGAGTTGATCCCCGTGATGATTGAACAGGGCCGCGCCGAGGAAGAGGCGGCGCTGACCTTGGGCGCATCGGGCTGGCGGGTGTTTTTTACTGTGACCCTGCCCAATATCCGCTGGGCGCTGCTATACGGTGTTCTGCTGTGCAACGCGCGCGCTATGGGTGAATTTGGGGCAGTGGCGGTGGTGTCGGGCAAGATACGCGGCCAAACGGCCACCATGCCCACAACCATTGAAATGCTGTATCAAGAATACCTTTCGGTGGCGGCGTTCAGTTTGGCAGCAGTGCTGGCGATGCTGGCGCTGGTGACCCTTCTGCTAAAGACCGCCCTTGAAATTCGCCATGCCGATCAACTTGCCACCATGCGCCGCCATTAGGAGCCATCATGCATATCGAAATCGATGAAATCAGCAAACAATTTGGCACCACGGCGGCGCTGACGCCCGTATCGTTGGCCATTCCATCTGGCGCGCTGGTCGCGCTTTTGGGGCCATCTGGGTCGGGCAAAACCACGCTACTCCGCATTTTGGGCGGGCTTGAGTTTCCCACCGCAGGGCGCGTTTTGTTTGACGGGGCAGATGCCACAAACCTAACCGTGCAAGAACGCCGCGCGGGGTTTGTGTTTCAATCTTACGCGCTGTTTCGGCACATGACGGTGTTTGAAAACATCGCTTACGGTCTGAATGCCCGCCCGCGCGCGCAGCGGCCTGCCCGTGCCGAAATCGTCCGCCGCGTGACCAAGTTGCTGGAACTGATCCAACTGCCCGATATCGGCGCGCGGTTCCCCAGCCAGCTATCTGGCGGGCAGCGCCAGCGCGTGGCCCTTGCCCGCGCCTTGGCGATTGAACCGCGTATGCTGCTGCTGGACGAACCCTTTGGCGCGCTGGATGCCAAGGTGCGCAAAGAACTGCGCCAAGGCCTGCGTGATATTCACGACACAACGGGCCTGACCACGGTGTTTGTGACCCACGACCAAGATGAGGCGATGGAACTGGCCGATTTGGTCGTTGTGATGTCGATGGGAAAAATCGAACAGGTCGGCAAACCCGCCGATATTCGGGCAAAACCCGCAACCCCCTTTGTGCGCGAGTTTATTGGGGCCTAAGGCGCTTGCGTTGATTAGATGTGATAGAAGGGGGCAGAGAATATCTGCCCCCCTTTCGCCAATAAATACAGGGAGATTTGCCCAAAACGGGTGCGGTCTTTGGAATGGAGTTTGGGGCAGGGCAGGGGCGGAAAATACACGAGAAGATAAATCGTGTAATGCCCCCCCCCAATGCCTCCCCCCAATTTGCCCTCCAATTTGCCCCGCATCATCGGCCTTGCTGGCAGTTTTTCCAGCCCATCCAAAACCCGCGCTTTGGTGGATTTGGCGGCGCTGAAAACCGCGCACAGCTTTGGCGGAACTGCCACCAGCTATGATCTGACCGACATCGGCCCCAGCCTTGGCGCGGCGACCCATTTGGGCGCGCTTGACCCTTTGGCGCGGGCGATTGTGGACAATGTCCTATCGGCCGATGCGCTGATCATCGCCAGCCCCGTCCATAAGGGCAGCTATACGGGATTGTTCAAGCATCTGATCGACCTGCTGGAACCCACCGCCTTTGCAGGCAAGCCAATCCTGTTGCTGGCCACGGGCGGCGGGGATCGGCATGCGCTGGTGATCGAACATCAACTGCGCCCGCTGTTTGGCTTTTTCGAGGCCGCAACGCTGCCCACTGGCGTTTACGCAGGCGCGGCGGATTTCACCGCGGGCCAGCCGTCTTCGCCTGCGCTGCTGGAACGGCTTAACCGCGCCGTGACCCAATTCGCCCCTTACCTGCCCACCAAAACGGCCCTCGCCGCCGAATAATACCTCAAGGCCCTGAAACCCCGTTGGCCCCTGCATGCCGCAGGCTAGCCCCCTATTGTCTGGAGCACTCACATGACCCGCAAAATTCGCCTTGGCGCTTTCCTTCCTGATGGTGGCCAACATATCGCCGCATGGCGCCACCCCGATCAGCCCACCGATGGGGCGACAAGCCTGCCATTCCACATCCAGCTTGCCAAAGAGGCCGAGCGCGGTCTGTTTGACGCCTATCTTCTGGCCGATGGTCTGGCGATTGCCTTTGGCGGCGGGATCGAAGGCGGCAATGCCAAGGTCGCGGGGTTTGAACCTGTCACCCTGTTTGCCGCGCTGGCAGGCCATACGCAGAACCTTGGCTTTATCGCCACGGCATCGACCACCTATGAAGAGCCTTATAATTTGGCGCGCAAATTCGCCTCGCTGGATTTAATCTCGGGCGGGCAGGCTGGAACGTGGTCACCACGGCCACAGAATCGGCGGCGCATAACTATAACCTTGATCAGCAACACCCCCACGCCCATCGCTATGCCCGCGCGGCAGAACACGTGGATGTGGTCAAGAAACTGTGGGACAGCTTTGAAGATGACGCCTTTATCCGCAACCGCGAGACGGGCGTGTTCTTTGATGCAAGCAAGGTGCATTACACCAACCACAAGGGCGATCATTTCAAGGTGAAGGGGCCGCTGAATGTCTCCCGCTCGTCGCAAGGGCATCCTGTGATCGTGCAGGCGGGGCAATCGGAAGATGGGCGCGGGCTTGCTGCCGCCACTGCCGAAGTGATCTTTACCGCCCACCAGCGCCTTGATACCGCGCAAGAATTTTACCGCGATATCAAGGCCCGCGCGCGCGGCCTTGGCCGCAGCCCCGATCATATTCTGGTCATGCCAAGGGTTGCCCCCTTTGTCGGCCGCACCGAAGAAGAGGCGCGCGAAAAATATGACCGCCTGACCAATTTGATTTTGCCCGAAGACGGCATTGCCCTGCTGAACGGGCTAACAGGCGGCACGCTTGATCTTTCGGGGTTTGATCTGGATGGCCCCCTGCCGCCCGCCCCGCACACCGAAGGGATGAAATCGCGCCAAACCCTGATCCGCCAAATTGCCGATGACAACAATTTCAGCATTCGGCAGTTGTATCAATGGGTTGCCACCGCGCGCGGGCATTTCACTGTGGTCGGCACAGCGGTGCAAATCGTCGATATTCTGCAAGAGTGGTTCGAGAACGAGGCCGCCGATGGCTTTAACATTCTGCCGCCTGTTTTGCCCACCGCCCTGACAGATTTCGTTGATCTGGTTATCCCAGAATTGCAGCGGCGCGGGCTGTTCCGCACCCAGTACGAAGGCAAGACGCTGCGCGAAAATCTGGGCCTGCCGTTCCCGCACAACCGCTTTGCGCTGGCGCGGGCAGCGGCCCAAGCGGCGGAGTAGGTCATGAGCATTCAATCGCTTGATTTGCCGCAGGCGCGCGCCCTAAACCTGCCGCGCGCCTATCCCGCCCTACGCCGCATTGCGGCCCGTTATGGCCTGCTGGCAGGTTTCTTGGCCCTGTGGCAAGTGGCGGCGACCACGGGCCTTGTGAACCCAACAGTCTTTCCGCCGCTGGATACAATCGCCAGCGCCTTGATCGAGGCTTTGGCCAAGGGGCGGCTCTGGGGCGATATTGCCATCAGCCTGCAACGCTCTGGCATCGCCTTTGCCGCAGCCGTATCGCTGGGCGTGCCTCTTGGCCTGCTGATGGGGCAAATCCGCCCTATCGAGCGTGCGCTAGACCCGATTTTGCAGTTCTTCCGCCAAACTTCGGCGCTCGCGCTCTATCCCGTCTTTATCCTGCTGCTGGGGTTGGGCGAGACATCGAAGGTGTTCGTGATCTTTTGGGCCACGCTTTTCCCCATTCTTCTGGCCACCATCGGCGGCGTGAAAGAGGTGGATCGCAAACTCATCGAAATGGCCCATGCCTTTGGCGCACCGCGCCTTGTGATTTTCACCCGCGTTGTGCTGCCCGCCGCTGTGCCTGCCATTTTCGTTGGCCTGCGCCTGTCGGCCACCACGGCCCTATTGCTGCTGATCGCAGCCGAGATGGTCGGGGCCAATTCTGGACTTGGGTTTCAAGTGATGAATGCACAATACAACTTTGAAATCCCTCTGATGTTCGCAGCTATTTTCCTGCTGGCCTTTCTGGGCCTTGCCGCAAATGCGCTGTTGATCGCTGCCCAGCGCCGCCTATGCCGCTGGTCGGACATAAACGCCTAAACCTCCCTCCCAACCTAAGGATCTATCATGACATATCGTTTCAAAACTCTTCTCGCCACGGCAGCCCTTGCTGGCCTTGCCAGTGCCGCCACCGCCGAGGACGTGAACATCCGTTACCTTGCCAGCCAAGGCGGGCTGAATGCGCACGAACTGGCGGCCGAACTGGGCTATTTCGAAGGCACGGGAATCACGCTGGAAAATGTGGGCTACGCCCAAGGCGGGCCTGCATCTTTGGTGGCGCTTGCAGGTGGCAGCGTAGAGCTTGGCTCGGCAGCCACGGCGGCGGTTCTGAATTCCATCGCGGCGGGCAATGACTTTGTCGCGGCCTACCCCAGCAACGGCATCAACGATGATGCGCAGTCGATTTTCTATGTGCTGGAAGATAGCCCAGTCAAAGAAATCAAAGACTTGGTCGGCAAAACCATCGCCGTGAACACCCTTGGCGCGCATTTGGATTATACCGTGCGCGAGGCGTTCTTCCAAGCAGGATTGCCCGAAGACAGCGCCAAACTGGTTGTGGTGCCTGGCCCGCAGCTGGAACAAGTGCTGCGGTCAAACCAAGTGGACGTCTCGGCCTTTGGGTATTGGCAGACAACCTTCGAGGGCGCTGCGGAAAAAACGGGCGGTATCCGCAAGGTGTTTGATGACACCGATATCTTGGGCGACATTTCGGGCGGCTTTGTGGTGCTGCGCTGCGATTGGATTACCGCCCATCCCGAGGCCGCAAAAATCTTTGTCGACGCTTCGACCAAGGCGCTGGATTACGCCCGCGAAAACCCCGAAGAAACCAAAGCCATCTTCGCCAAAGTTCTGGCCGAACGTCAAGAAAACCCCGAAGTTGCCCAGTTCTTCAAGGGTTACGGCGTGCGTGCAGGCGGCCTGCCCGTCGAGCGTGACATCCAGTTCTGGGTGGATGTTTTGGAACGCCAAGGCAAGGTTGAAAAGGGCAAACTGGTTGCCAAAGACATCCTGTTTGCCACCGCCCCCATCACCAATTGAGGCAGGAAAATGAGCGAGATCGCAGAATCCCGCCGTGGAGAGGTCGCCTTGCGCGGCCTCTCTAAATCTTTTGCGCTGAACGGCCAGCGTTTGAACGTGTTGCGCGATATCAATCTAGACGTTGCGGGCGGCGAGGCTTTGGCCATTGTAGGCCCATCGGGATGCGGCAAGACAACCCTGCTGCGCATTCTGGCAGGGTTAGAGGTGCCCGAGTCGGGCGAGGTGCGCATTGATGGCGCTCCCACATCGGGCGTTGGCCGCGAGCGGGCGATTATCTTTCAAGAGCCGCGCCTGCTGCCTTGGCTGACCGTGCTGCAAAATGTGGCATTTGGGCAATCTGTGCGCGGCGCATCGCAAGAAAAGTCCGAAGAGCGCGCGCGCCATTATATTGAATTGGTCGGCCTGTCAGGCTTTATCAACGCTTTCCCACGACAGCTTTCGGGCGGTATGGCCCAGCGCGTGGGCATTGCGCGTGCCCTGACCGTGCAGCCCGAAATTTTGCTGCTGGACGAACCCTTTGGCGCGCTGGACGCGATGACCAAACTGACCATGCAAGAGGAACTTGCCCGCATTTGGGCCGA
>CAXNEP010000002.1:0-21417 GCA_964200865.1 Cypionkella sp.
CAATATCATCCCCCGTCAGCGCGCGAATGGTCAGGCCGTGGCTGGCGGCAACCTCGCGTTCTTTGCGGATATTCTTGCGCTTGCGCGATGAAAGGTCGGCCAGAAAATCGTCAAATGTGCCATAGCCGCGGTTTTGAAAATGAAACTGCTGCGTGATACGGTGCAACAGGCCGCGATGGCCTGCCAAATCCTGCGCCTCGTCTGCCGTGCAAAAGGTGATATGCAGGCTGGACAGCCCGTTTCCTTCGGCCAGATCAATCGCGGCATCCACCAAGGGCCTGCGCATATGATCTGGCCCCAAAAATCGACGGCCCGTTGCGGGGGTAAAGGGCACCGCGCCCTGAAGTTTTGGGTAATACCGCCCGCCTGCGCGTTCAAAGGCATCGGCCCAACTGTGATCGAATATATACTCCCCTTGGCTATGGCCTTTGGCATACATCGGCATGGCAGCTTGGCCTACATCCGTCTTCAAAACAAGGCTGCGGTTTTGCCAGCCTGTGCCAGTTCCAGTCGAGCCAGAGGCATCTAGCGCCGCCAAAAAACGGTGCGTTGTAAACGGGTCAATCGGGCGCTGGCCAGCCGTATTGCCCGCCATCGCATCCCATGCAGCGGCGTCAATTTGGGAAAAGTTTTCCAGCAAAGTCAGGGTCACAGGGTCGCCTTTGGCGCGCGGTTACATCCTTCGTAGATGCAGCGCCGCGCCCCCGCGTCAAGCCCACACATTAAGACATATGCGCAAGATATTGCTCGAAGGTGATATTCTGCGCAAAGCGCCGCGCCGCAACTTCGGCTTCTGGGGATTTGATTGTCCAGCACAAAATATCAGCGCCCTGCGCGCGCAATTCGCCCACGCGCGGGCGCGCTAAATCTGCGGCTTCGTGGCTGATAAAGCTGGAAGCGGTGCGGTCATAATCAGGAATGCCGCGCAGATGATCGCAGATCGCGGCGGGCAGGGGTGCCCAATCGGCCACGGCATAGGCCGAGGTGGTGATCCCGCGCGCAATGCTGGGCCAAAGCCGCGCCATATGGGCCACGCTGTGCGGGTTAAACGACATCAGCGCAACGGGGCCAGCATAGCCTGCAAGGTCGGCGGCAACCGCCGCCTCTAGCCGCCCATCGCTATCGCTCATATCCCCCGTCTGATCCTTAATCTCAATCAACAGGGGCACACGGCCTGCGATTTGGCGCAGCACTTGCGCCAAGGTCGGGATGCAATCCGGCCCGCCAGTTAGACCAATATCGATCAGCTCGGCGGCGGTTCTATCCGCTACAAGCCCCGTCTGCGCGGTCAGCCGATCTAGCGTTTCGTCATGAAACACCATCGCCACACCGTCGCGCGACAGTTGCACATCAACTTCAATGGCATAGCCTGCGTCAATGGCTGCCGCGATGGCGCTGGGCGAATTTTCGATCCGCCCCTGCGCGCGGTTATGCAGGGCGCGGTGGGCGATGGGCAGGCGCAAAAACGCAGGCGGCAGGGGAATGCGCATTAGGAAATCTCAAATATCGCGTCAATTTCTACGGCCACGCCCAAGGGCAGGGACGGGGCCGATACGGCCGCGCGGGCATGGCGGCCTGCATCGCCCAACACCTCGACCAAAAGGTCGGACGCGCCGTTGATCACCTTGGGTTGGTCGATAAAATCGGCAGTAGAATTCACAAAACCACCCAATTTCACCGCCCGCACCACGCGCGAGAAATCCCCCCCCACGGCAGCCTTTAGCTGGGCCAAAATCGCAATGGCGCAGGCCCGTGCGGCAGCGGCACCTTGGGCCACATCCATCGTCTCGCCCAAGCGGCCCTTAATCAACCCGTTCGCGTCTTGGCTGATCTGCCCCGAAATATGCACCAAATTGCCCGTCACCACATAGGGCACATAATTGGCAGCAGGGGGCGGCGCTGCGGGCAGGGCAATGCCCAAAGCGGCTAGGCGCGTTTCAATGGGATGGGTCATGTTAATATCCTTAGCTTTCGCGGAAGGCCGCGCGGAAATAATCGGTGAATGGTTTCAAAAGATAGGCCATCGGCGTGCGCGCACCTGTTGCAATATAGGCGTCTACTGGCATGCCAGGCAGAAGTGTTTCGTGCGAAAGTTTTGCCTGCTCTCCCTCGTCCAGAATGATCTGAGCACGGTAATAGGTTGCCCCCGTTTGCTGGTCTACAATCGCATCAGCCGAGATATTGATGACATGGCCGTGAATTTCTGGCGTGGTGCGCGCAGAAAAGGCAGGGAACACCAGCCGCACAGCTTGGCCGACATGAATTTCGTCCACGTGAATGGGCGACACGCGCGAAGTGATGATTAAGGGGCGATCTTGCGGGATAATGTACAAAACAGGATCAGCGGGGCGCAGCACCGATTGCGGGCCCGTCACCTGCAGGCCCAAAACCAGCCCCGATACGGGCGCGCGAATTTCCAGCCGCGCGATGCGTTCGCGCAGGGCAGCGCGGCGTTCGATTAGTTCCAATTCGCTTTGGCCAATGTCGCGCAGTTGTGTGCTGGCTTCTTCGCGGCGCAGGGCCGCTAGGCGCAGAATTTCCAAATCAACCTCGGTGCCGCGGCCTTCGTTTTGCGCGCGCGAAGATGTCAATTCGCCAACCGATCCCATCAATTGCGCCGCCTCGCGTTCCAGCGCCAGCACGCGGCTGTTTTGCGCAAGCCCTTTGGAAAGAAGGGTCTTTTGATCGGCCATCTCTTGGTTGATCAGGTCAATCTGGGTGTTCAGCGCGGTAATCTGCGCGTCAATGCCCGTGGTCTGGGCGGTAATTTGGGCCGCACGTTTTTGCATCTGCTGGGTTTGTTTATCCAGCGTATCAAGGCGCGAGAAGAACAGTTTGCGCTGGCCTTCCAGCAGTTCCATCACTTCGGGCTGCTTGGCTGCAGCCTGTTGCAATTCATCGGGGAAAATCGGCGCGTCGGCCTCGTCACGCTCGGCCTCAAGGCGGGCGCGGCGGGCCATCGCCTCGTAAAGTTGGCCTTCCACGATGGCCAGTTCAGAATGGACAAGGCTGCCATCCAAACGAATCAGCACATCGCCCTGCTTTACCGATTGGGTCTCGGTGACGTTAATCTCGGCCACAACGCCGCCATCGGGGTGCTGCACCACTTGGCGGTTGTTTTCCACCTCGACTTGGCCATGCGCAATCACTGCGCCCGCGATATGCGTCAGCATCGACCATCCGCCAAAGCCAAACACCAACAGGCCCAATGTGATAAAACCCACCCGCAGGGGTTTTGCGGCCGACCACTTATCTTCGTTCATTAACTCACCCCTCCTGGGCCTGCGGCGCGCACAATATCGGTGTGGTTTTTCACCATATCGCGCAACACCTGATCGCGCGGGCCAAAGGCGCGGCGCGTGCCGTCTTCGATCACCAGCAGCAGATCGCATTCTTGAATGGCGGCAGGGCGGTGCGCCATAATCAGTATCGCGCCGCCCGCCTCTTTGGTGGAACGAATGGCGGCGTTCAGTGCCAAGGTGCCATCGTTGTCTAGGTTCGAGTTTGGCTCATCCAGCACCAAAATCACAGGGTCGCCATACAGCGCGCGGGCAAGCCCAATGCGCTGGATTTGGCCGCCCGACAGCCGCCCACCAAGTGCAGAAACCTTGGTGTCATAGCCTTCGGGCAGGCGCAAAATCATGTCATGGGCCGCGGCCCGTTTTGCCGCAGACACAATGGCGTCAGGGTTGGGGTTGGCTTGCAAGCGGGCGATGTTTTCGCCAATCGTGCCCTCGAACAAGCCGACGCGCTGGGGCAGATAGCCGAAATAGCTGCCCAGAATATCTGTCTCGTATTGCTCTAGGCTTGCGCCATCCAGCCGAACTTTGCCGCCCGAAGGCTGCCAAACCCCAATCAGCGCGCGCGCAAGCGTCGACTTGCCAGCGCCTGATGGGCCAATCACGCCCAAGGCCTGCCCGGGATTTAGGGTAAAGCTGACCATGCGCAGCACGGCCTGCTGTTCGCCCGGGGGCACAACGGTAAGGTTCTGCGCCTCAAGAACGGCGCGCGGGCGGGGCAGTTCCATGGGGCGCGGTTTTTCTGGGCTGATGGTCAGCAAAATCGCAAGCCGCTCATACCCTTCAATCGCGCGGGAAATGATCGGCCATTGCCCGACCGCCATTTCGATAGGTTGCAAGGCACGCCCCATCAGGATGGAGGCGGCAATCATCGCGCCGCCTGTCATTTGGCCTTGCAGCACATACCATGCACCAAGGCCTAGCATGGCCGATTGCAGAAACAGGCGGAAGGTTTTGGACACAGACGCAAATTTGCCCGCCAAATCGCCCGCATCGATGCTTTCTTGCAAAGCTGCCGCACGGCTTTTCTGCCAGCGGTCAAAAGCCGCACCTGTCATGCCAAGTGCTTGCACAGGCTCGGCCTCTAGCTTGATCATATCAGACACACGTTCGGCTTGCATGGTCAGGCCGTTGACGCGGGCTTGGGGCTTTGCTGTCATTCTTTGGTTTAAAATGGTGATCGTTACTAAGAACGCACCGCCAAACAGGGCCAAAAGACCCAAAGCAGGGTGGAAAACGGAAATAGCCAGAATAAAAACTGGCGTCCAAGGAACGTCGAATACCGCGATCAGCGTCGAAGATGCCCAAAGCCGCTGTACCGCCTCTAGGTCGCGCTGGGCCGCCATTGCATTTGGATCATTTGGCGCAACCGTCAGGCGCTGCATGGCGGCGGCAAACACCCGTCGATCCAGCCTATCTTGCACCTTGGCTCCAACACGCGCCAAAACGCGGGCTCGCACATGTTCTAGCACGCCCATAATCACAAACAAACCCGTGATCAGGCCTGTCAGGGCCACCAAGGTCGCCTCGGATTGGCTGCCAAGCACGCGGTCATAGACCTGCATCATATATAAAGGGCCCGTCAGTTGCAGCAGGTTCACGGCTGTGGAAAAGGCCAAAGTTGCCCAAAGCAAAGGTGCCTGCCCGCTTTGGGCAGCAAACAACTCTAGCCGCCCGCGTTTTGTGTCGATGTTGGCCAAATCTAACCTCCACTGCTACAATTTAAACTTATTGTGCTGTGGTGACCATTTTATGGCCGATAAGCAAGTATTTTTACATGTTTGTGTTGCGCTGGCGAGTTGCGGTTGATGAGGCGGCAACAAAGCACTAGATAGAGGGCAGGAAAGCGTAAGTTTGCCGAGGTTTGGCAATGGGCGCTGTTTGCAGGGACGATGTGTGATGAACCTTAAGGAAGTGAATGCATTTGGCCTAAGGCAACTGTTCTTGCCCATGGTTTTGGCTGCGGGGCTGCTTTCGGGCTGCACTGCACCGCCTGCGCCTGCACAAATCAATGATCCTGGCGAAAAGTTTAACCGCTCTGTGCATCAGTTCAACCTAGGCTTGGACACATATATACTGCGCCCCGTTGCGACATCGGTTGTGCGTCCAGGCGGCGGGCCTGTTAGCCAAGGCGTGGTCAATTTTGCCCGCAATTTGGCGGGGCCGACAGATATTGTAAACTCGGTCTTGCAGCTGCGCCTTGGCCGTGCGGTGGAAAACACCTTGCGCTTTGCGATCAACACCACCATCGGCATTGGCGGCATTTTCGACCCTGCCACCGCCATGGGCGTGACAGGAAAAGACACAGATTTTGGCGAGACGCTGCATGTGTGGGGCTTTGGCGAAGGCCAGTATCTAGAACCGCCCGTCATTGGCCCGACCACAACGCGCGATTTGTCGGGGCTGATTGTGGATATTGCCATCAATCCAATGCAAATATGGCTACCTGCGCCTGACAGCTACATTGGCACTGTGGCAGGGGCAGCGTCCAAAGTGGTGGATCGTGGCCGTTATGTAGAAACAGTCGACAGTATTCTTTACGGCAGTGCAGACAGCTATGCGCAGGCGCGGATTTTGTATTTGCAAAATCGCCGTTTTCAACTGGGCCAGACTGCGGGTGATGCCGCGTCTTCAGATCAATTCGAGGATCCCTATGCAGAATAAATCAACCCTAACCCGCCGCCGTTTCGCCGCTGGTTTTGCCTTGGGCTCGGTCGCATTTGCCTTGCCGATGCCTTCGCTTGCCTTGACTGCCGAACAATCGCAGCAGCTGATTGATAAGGTTGTGGCCGATATCAACGCCGTGATCAATTCGGGCAAAGATATTGGCGGCATGATCAAAGATTTTGAACGGATCTTTGGCCGCTATGCCGATGTGCCCGTAATTGCACGCTCGGTGCTGGGCGTGGCGGCAAAATCCGCCTCGCCTGCGCAACTGTCTGCGTTTACGGGCGCATTCCAAAGTTACATCAGCGCCAAATATGGCCGCCGTTTCCGCGAATTTATCGGCGGCAAGATCGAAGTGATCGATACCCAGCCCGTTAAAAGCTATTTTGAAGTGAAAACGATGGTTGCCCTGCAAGGCGAAGCACCGTTTGATGTGCGCTGGCATGTGTCTGATAAATCGGGAAAAAACCTGTTTTTCAATATCATCATCGAAGGCATCAACCTGCTTGCGTCGGAACGCACCGAAATTGGCGCGATGCTAGACAATCGCAAGGGCGATATCGACGGTCTGATTGCGGATATGAAGGCGCTGTAACTTTCGGTTGCCTTTTACCTGCGCTGGGGGGCAGGGTTAGGCTTGGGCAAGTGGGGTAGCCTGCGCATGTCTTTGTTCTTGCTAGCTGCATTGCCATTTTTGGGTGCCTTGCTTGTTGGCGCTGTGGCGAGCTTTGGCAAGAACGCCGTGGCGCTTGTGGCGGCGGGCTGCACGGCCACTGCCTTGGCGGCTGTGCTGGGCCATTTGCCAGCCGTCGCTGCGGGGCAAGTGGTTTTTGCCCAAATGGCATGGCTGCCCAGCGCGGGCCTGAACGCCAACTTTATTCTGGATGGCCTTGGGTTTTTGTTTGCCCTGCTGATCCTTGGCATTGGTTTGCTGATTATCATCTACGCGCGGTTTTACCTTAGCAAGGATGGCCCATTTGCGCGCTTTATGGTGTTCTTGCTGCTCTTCCAAGGCGCGATGCTGGGCATTGTTCTTGCCGACAACATCCTGCTTTTGTTGGTTTTTTGGGAACTTACTTCGCTGACGTCTTTCTTGCTGATCGGGTACTGGGCTCATGATGCGCAGGCCCGCCAAGGCGCACGTATGGCGCTGGCGGTTACGGGCGCAGGCGGGCTTGCCCTGTTCGCAGGGTTGCTGATTTTGGGGCAAATTGCGGGCAGTTTCGATCTATCGGTGATTTTGATAAAGGCCGATGTAATTCTATCCAGCCCGCTGTATTTGCCCGCGCTGGTGCTGATTGCGCTGGGCGCGTTTGCCAAATCGGCGCAGATGCCGTTTCATTTTTGGCTGCCCCATGCCATGGCCGCGCCCACGCCTGTTTCGGCCTATTTGCATTCGGCAACGATGGTTAAGGCGGGGCTGTTTTTGCTGGCGCGGCTTTGGCCCGTGCTGGCGGGCACCGATGCGTGGTTTTATGTCGTGGCGACAACGGGTTTGCTGACCATGGTCTACGCCGCTAAGGTGGCGCTGTTCAAAGACGATTTAAAGGCGATTTTGGCCTTTTCCACCATCAGCCATCTGGGGCTGATTACCTTTCTTCTGGGCCTTGGCACGCGCGAGGGTTTGGTTGTGGCCGTGTTTCACATCATTGCCCATGCCAGCTTTAAGGCGCCGCTGTTTATGGTCGCGGGCATAGTCGATCATGGCGCACATACCCGCGATATCACCGCGCTGGGCGGCCTGCGCCGCGCCATGCCGATCAGCTTTGCGCTGGCGCTGATTGCTGCGGCATCTATGGCGGGGGTTCCGCCCCTAAACGGGTTCCTCTCCAAAGAAATGGCGCTGGAAGTGGCGGCGCATACCGTGTGGGCAGGGGCCGCTTGGGCGGTGCCTCTGCTGGCCACATTGGGGGCGATGTTTTCGGTCGCCTACGCGTTTCGCTTTGTGGGTGGGGTGTTTTTGGGGCCAGAAAAGCCCGCGCTTAAGGATGTTCACGAGGCCGGCCTTGGTCTGTGGTTGCCGCCTGCGATTCTGGTGGCGCTGGTCGCCCTGATTGGCCTTGCGCCGATGACAAGTGCGGGCTGGCTGGTGGAACTGGCGGCAAGCGCCGCCATGGGGCGGGCGGCAGAGGTGAAGATTTATCACTGGCACGGGCTTTCCAGCCCAGCGCTGTGGATGTCGGTCGCGGCCTTTGGCGGCGGTGCGCTGTTGCTGGGCCTTTATCCCAAACTGCGCACCCTATGGAACGGCGCACCACGCGGGGATGGCAAACGCGCCTTCGAGGCAGGGCTTGGCGCGCTGATCTGGGCTGCGCGCGCGTCAGTTTTGCGAATGCATGATGGGGCGCTTAGCCGCAATATGGCCATTGGCTTTGTTAGTATTCTGGCCGTATCCGCTCTTGCCATTTGGGGGCAGGGTTTGGCCCCCGCCAGCCGCGCGGCCACGCCGCTGCCGTTTGGGGCGGTGGCCTTGGGCGGGGTGCTGCTGGTTGTTCTGGCGCTCGCCGTTGTGCGCCACGCGCAGCGGATACTGGCGCTGCTGTATGTTGGCGTTGTGGGGCTGATCATTTCCATCGGCTTTGCCTATCTGTCAGCGCCCGATCTGGCCATCACCCAAGTCACGGTCGAGGTGGTGACGGTTATCTTGATGCTGCTTGCCCTAAATATCCTGCCCAAAACCACCCCGCGTGAGGATGGGTTTTTCCAGCGCTTTGGTGCAGCGGCCATTGCGGGGGCAGTGGGGCTGGCGACAGGGGCGCTGGCCTATGTACTGTTGCTGCGCGATGCCGCCTTTCCTGCGATTTCCGCCTTTCATTTGGCGCAATCGAAACCAGGGGCGGGGGGCACGAATGCGGTCAATACCATCATCGTCGATTTTCGCGGCTATGACACCTATGGCGAGATTATCGTGCTGGGCATCGCCGCGCTGATTATTGCCGCCGCCGCGCAAGGCCTGCTGGCTGCGCCTGCCGTACGCGCGCGGCTGGAACCGATGTTCCCGATGGTTGGGCGCGCGGGCGATCCACATCCGATGATGCTGGCCGTGGCCATGCGGTTCTTGCTGCCCATTGGCATGATGATTGGGGTCTATCTGTATCTGCGCGGCCATAATCTGCCGGGCGGCGGGTTTGTGGCGGGGCTGGTGTTTGCCATTGCCTTCTTGCTGCAATTTATCGCGTCTGGCTATGGGTTTGGCGCGGCGCGCCAGCGCATCACCTATCATAGCCTTATAGGGGCGGGGGTGCTGATCGCCTCGGCCACGGGCATTGGCAGTTGGGTCGCAGGGCGGCCTTTCCTGACATCGAACTATGCCTATGTAACGCTGTGGCCGCTGGAGACGTTTGAAGTCGCCACAGCCGCGCTGTTTGATTTGGGCGTGTTTCTGTGCGTTTTGGGCGCAGTGATGATGGCCCTTGCCAGCCTTGCGCGCCTTGGCCAAGCGGGGGGTACGCATGGCCAAAACGCCGCGCCCCAGCCAGAAGGGGGCGCGTGAATGGAGGCGCTTATTGCCATTATCATCGGCGCGCTGACAACGGGCGGTGTTTTTCTGATACTGCAACGGCGCACATTCCCTGTGATTCTGGGCCTATCGCTGCTGTCTTATGCGGTGAATATTTTCATTTTCATTTCGGGCCGTATCGCGCTGAACGCGCCGCCCATCATTGGCATGGGCCCCGCGCCAATTGACCCACTGCCGCAGGCCCTTGTGCTGACCGCAATCGTCATTTCCTTTGGCATGACGGCGGTGATTTTGATGCTGGCCTTGGGCAGCTTTTTGCACAGGGGCGATGACAGCGCAGATGGGGGCGGGCCATGAGCGCCCATTTTGTCATTGCACCCGTCATCCTGCCTGCCGCACTGGCGGGTTTGATGGTGCTGTTTGCCCGAAGCCCTGCGTTTCAGCGGATTTGGGCTGTGCTTGGGGTTACGGGGCTGATTGCGCTGGCGCTGCACAACTTGGCGCAGGCCAGCCTTGGGCCGACCCCATATTTTCTGGGCAATTGGCCCGCGCCCTTTGGCATTGTGCTGGTGCTAGATCGGCTATCTGCGCTGATGCTGGCGCTGACGGCAGCGCTGGCGGGCGTGGTCTTGGCCTATGTGTTGGCAACGGGCTGGGATCGGCGCGGCGCATATTTTCACCCACTGTTTATGTTTCAATTGATGGGGCTTAATGGCGCGTTTCTCACCGCCGATGCATTTAACCTGTTTGTGTTCTTCGAGGTGCTGCTGATCGCTTCGTACGGGTTGATGGTGCATGGCGGCGGCGCGGAACGTCTGCGCGCAGGCCTGCAATACGTGGCGTTTAACCTGCTGGGATCGACAGTGTTTTTGTTTGCGCTGGCAACGATTTATGCCATTTCAGGCACGCTGAATATGGCCGATTTGGCGCAAAAACTGCCCCTGATGCCGCCCGAAGTTGCCGCGCTGATCCGCCTTTCGGCAGTGCTGCTGCTGGTGGTCTTTGCCGTAAAGGGCGCGCTTGTGCCGCTGCAATTTTGGCTGCCGCGCAGTTATGCGGCGGCCCCCGCCCCTGTGGCCGCCCTGTTTGCTGTAATGACCAAACTGGGCGCCTATGCGATGATCCGCTTTGGCACGCTGGTGTTCCCGCCCACATTGGCGGCCACGGGCGCGCTGTGGGGCGATATTCTGTGGGCGGCGGGGCTGATGGGCATAGCTGTGGGCGCGCTTGGCGTTTTGGGTGCAGCGCGCCTTGCGCCCCTGATTGGGTTTGCAATCATCGGATCGATGGGGGTGGTGGTGCTGACGCTGTCGCAGTTCACCGCGCCCGCGCTGGCGGCTGCGCTGTATTACGCGGTGCATTCCACCTTGGCCGCCGCCACGCTGTTTTTGCTGGCCGATACCATCACCGCACGGCGCGGCGGCGATGATTTGGCGCAGGCTGGCCCCAAAATGGCGCAAGGCGGGCTGATTGGGGGCCTGTTCATGGTGGCGGCGGTGGCCATGGTCGGCCTGCCGCCCCTGTCTGGCTTTGTCGGCAAAGTTCAGGTGTTGCAGGCGCTGTCTGCCCATGCCCCCGTGGCGTGGAGCGTGATTTTGCTGGGAACCTTGGTCACCATAATCGGCTTTGTCCGCGCAGGATCGGCGCTGTTTTGGCGGGTGGATACATCGCTTTCCGTGCCAAAACACCCCGCCCAGCCCATCGCCTTTGCCGCCATCTTTGCGCTGATTGCAGCGATGGTCGCGCTCAGCCTATTCGCCGCCCCCTTGGCGGGTTGGCTGGGCGTTACTGCGGCAGATCTTATGGTCCCGCAGGCCTATATCAAATTGCAATCACTGCCAGCGGTGGCCCCATGATTCGCAAGATATTCCCGCATCCCTATCTGTCCCTAACCCTTGGCATTTTGTGGATGCTGCTGGTCAACAGGCTTGCCGTTGGCAGTTTGGTCATGGCCACGATTTTGGCCATCGCAATCCCGCACATCAGCGCGGCCTATTGGCCCACGCGGCCCCGCCTTGTGCGCCCCTTTGCTCTGTTGGGATATATCGGCATTGTTGTGTATGATGTGATTGTATCAAGCATTGCTGTGGCCAAGATCATCTTTTTCATGCCGCCCGCGCAGATCAAATCGGCCTTTATCACCGTGCCAATTGACCTTCCCTCGCCCGAGGCGATCACCCTACTTGCGGGCACCATCACGATGACACCTGGTACCCTGACAGTGGATATCGCCGATGATGGGCGCAGCCTGCTGATCCACAGCCTGCACGCCCCCGACGAGGGCGCGATTAAAGACGAGATCAAATCCCGCTACGAGGCCCGTTTGAAAAGGATTTTCGCATGATCGCGCTGGCCCTGACCTTTGCTATTGGCTGCTTTACCGTGGCGCTGCTGCTGAACCTGTGGCGGCTGACCACGGCGCCCACCATGACCGACCGTATTTTGGCGGTGGATACGATGGTGGTCAATGTCATCGCGCTGATCGTGCTGTACGGCATCAAAACCGCCAGCGGCATCAACTTTGAGGCGGCGCTGCTGTTTGCCTTTACGGGCTTTGTCTCGACCGTCGCCTTTGCCAAATATCTGCTACGGGGGAGCATTATCGAATGATCGAAGCAGGTTTGGACATTCTTATTGCCGCTTTGTTGGTGTTGGGCGGTATCTTTGGGCTGATTGGCAGCTATGGCCTACTGCGCCTAAAGGGGGCGATGCAGCGCCTTCATGCGCCGACCAAGGCCAGCACCGTGGGCCTTGGCGCAGCGTTGATTGCCTCCGCCATCGGGGCGGGGTCTTGGCAAGAGGTATTGGTGACGCTTTTTATCTTTCTAACCGCGCCATTGACGGCGCTGTATTTGGCGAAAACTTTGATCCACGGCCATGTCAACCTTGCCGATGTTCCGCCTGCCGCAAACGGTGCAAAATGGGCGGCGCAACCCCCCATTGCACAAAAAGATTAGCCCCGCTTGCAGAACTTTTACCACTAGGTCAAAGTGATACCATACCTGCAAAAGGGGCCACCCATGCAACTGACCGAAAACCTGACCGCACTGCACAGCCAAAACCTGCCGCAAGTGACCCATGCCCGCAATGCGCCCATGCCGCTGGATCTGGATTGGGTGGCATCGGTGCAGGCCAATACATCGGCCATTGAACGCCGCTGCGCGACCCTTGGCGGGCGGCGGACGGTGAAGAAAGACTATCAAGCAGCATGGCTGTGCAAAGCCATTTCCCTGATTGATCTGACAACCTTGTCGGGGGATGATACCAAAGGCCGTGTGCAGCGCCTGTGCGCCAAGGCGCGCCAGCCCGCCTCGCCGCAGGCGCTGGAAGCGCTGGGGATGACGGGGCTGACGGTGGGCGCGGTGTGCGTCTATCACGATATGGTGGAAACCGCCGTGCGCGCGCTGGAAGGCAGCAATATTCCCGTCGCCGCCGTATCCACTGGCTTTCCTGCGGGCCTATCGCCGCTGCATCTGCGCATTGCCGAAATTGGCCAGTCGGTGCAGGCGGGGGCGCGGGAAATTGATATTGTCATCTCGCGCCGCCATGTTCTCACGCAAAACTGGCAGGCGCTGTATGATGAAATGCTGGCCATGCGGCAGGCTTGTGGCGATGCGCATGTGAAGGCGATTTTGGCCACGGGCGAACTCGGCAGCCTGCGCAATGTCGCCCGCGCCAGTTTGGTTTGCATGATGGCAGGGGCGGATTTTATCAAAACCTCAACAGGGAAAGAGGCGGTGAATGCCACATTGCCCGTATCGCTGACCATGATCCGCGCCATTCGCGATTATCAGGATCGCACGGGCATAAAGGTGGGCTACAAACCCGCAGGCGGGATTGCCAAGGCCAAAGATGCGCTGGTGTATCTGGCGCTGATGAAGGATGAATTGGGGCACGATTGGCTGCAACCTGATCTGTTCCGCTTTGGCGCGTCCAGCCTGCTGGGCGATATCGAACGGCAGTTAGAGCATTATCTGACAGGCCATTATTCGGCGGGCCACCGCCATGCTTTGGCGTAAGGGGCATATGCGATGACCATTAAAGACATTTTCGATACCATGTCCTACGGCCCTGCCCCAGAAAGCGCGGCTGAGGCGATGGCGTGGATCGCCGCCCATCAAGGCCGCTTTGGCCATTGGATTGATGGGCGGTTTACGGAGGCCGCGCAAACTTTTGAGACGCTGAATCCCGCCACGGGCGCGGTGCTGGCGCATGTCAGCGAAGGCACTGTTGCCGATGTAGAGGCCGCCGTTGCCTCGGCTCGCCGCGCGCAGGGCAAATGGGCTGCGCTTGCCCCCCATGCGCGGGCAAAGGTGCTGTATGCGCTGGCGCGGATGGTGCAAAAGCACGCCCGCCTGTTTGCGGTTTTGGAAACGCTGGATAACGGCAAACCCATCCGCGAGACGCGCGATATCGACATCCCCCTTGTCGCGCGGCATTTCTACTATCACGCGGGGCTGGCGCAGTTGCGGGATACCGAACTGCCAGACCATGCCCCTTTGGGCGTTGTCGGCGCGGTGATTCCATGGAATTTCCCACTGCTGATGCTGGCGTGGAAAGTGGCCCCCGCGCTGGCGGCTGGCAATACGGTGGTTCTAAAACCCGCCGAATATACGCCCCTAACCGCCCTGCTGTTTGCGCAGCTATCGGTGCAGGCGGGCCTGCCAAAGGGCGTGTTGAACGTGGTCACGGGCGCAGGGGACACGGGCGTGGCGCTGGTCGCCCATGCGGGCGTTGACAAAATCGCCTTTACAGGCAGCACCGAAGTCGGCCGCAAAATCCGCGCGCAAACGGCGGGCACGGGCAAAGCGCTTACCTTAGAATTGGGCGGCAAATCGCCTTATATCGTGTTTGACGATGCCGATATTGACAGCGCCGTTGAAGGGCTGGTCGACGCCATTTGGTTCAACGGCGGGCAGGTCTGCTGTGCAGGCAGCCGTTTGCTGGTGCAAGAAGGTATTGCGGATCGTTTCTATGCCAAGCTGAAACGCCGCATGGACGGGCTGCGCGTGGGCGATCCTTTGGATAAATGCATCGACATGGGGGCAATCGTGCATCCCCAGCAACTTGCCCGCATCACCGATATGGTTGCCGCCAGCGCAGGCGATATCTACCGCGCCGCAACGCCCGTGCCGATGGGCTGCTATTACCCGCCCACGCTGATCACGGGTCTGTCCACCGCCAGCCCCTTGATGCAGGAAGAAATCTTTGGCCCCGTGCTGGTTGCAATGACCTTCCGCACCCCAGAAGAGGCCGTGCTGCTGGCCAATAACACCCGCTATGGGCTGGCGGCGAGTGTATGGAGCGAGAATATCAACCTTGCCCTAGATATCGCGCCAAAGCTGGTGGCGGGCGTGGTCTGGGTGAATGGAACAAACATGTTCGACGCCGCCGCAGGTTTTGGCGGTATGCGCGAAAGCGGCTTTGGCCGCGAAGGCGGGTGGGAAGGGCTGATGGCCTATCTGCGCCCCAAAGCGCAGGGCAAACCGCTGGCGCAGGCGCGCGCCAATTTCCCCGCGCCCGCCTCTGCCGAAGGCATGGATCGCACCGCCAAGCTGTTCATCGGCGGCAAACAGGCCCGCCCCGATGGCGGGTATTCTCAGGCCATCACAACCCCCAAGGGCAGGCTTTTGGGCGAGGTGGGCATTGGCAACCGCAAGGATATCCGCAATGCAGTCGAGGCTGCCCATGCCGCCAAAGGCTGGGGCAAGGCAACCGCGCATAACCGCGCGCAGGTGATCTATTACATCGCCGAAAACCTGTCCGCGCGGGCAGATGAATTTGCCCGCCGCCTGTCTGATATGGGGGCCAAAAACGGCGCAGCGGAAGTGGACTTGTCCATTCAGCGCCTTTTCACCTATGCCGCTTGGGCCGACAAATACGATGGCGCAATTAAACCCGTTCCCCTGCGCGGCACCGCGCTGGCGCTGAATGTGCCAGTGGGCGTGATTGGCGCAATCTGCCCTGATGAAGCCCCGCTACTTGGCCTGATTTCGCTTATGGCCCCTGCAATTGCCATGGGCAATACTTGCGTTCTTGTCCCCTCGCAAATCGCGCCGCTGGCGGCGACCGATTTTTATCAAGTGCTGGAAACATCCGATCTGCCCGCAGGGGTGGTGAATATCGTCACGGGCGATCACGCCGATTTGGCCAAATCGCTGGCGGGGCACATGGATGTGGATGCGGCCTGGTCATTCTCGTCAACGCCGCTGTCGCAGATGATCGAGGCGCAATCGGTGGGCAATCTGAAACGCACATGGGTCAACAACGCGCGCGCGGTGGATTGGATGGGGGCAGGGGGCGAAGGCCGCGCATTTTTGCGCGCGGCCACCGATGTTATAACGGTCTGGATTCCCTTTGGGGAATAATCAGCCGCGGGCTGGCACAGTTAACCCGCGCTGTACGGCGGGGCGGGCAAGGAAACGTTCCAGATAGGCCAACACGTTTTTGCGCGCGGGCAGTTCCACCAAATCGCCGCCCTTGTAGCCATCGCGCATATTGCGCACCCATGGCGCAATGGCGATGTCGGCGATGGAATAGTCCCCCGCAATCCACTCGCGCCCCTCTAACGCCTTATCCAGCACTGTCAGCAGGCGGGCGGATTCGGCGCGGTAACGCTCTTTCGGGCGCGGGTCTTCAATATCTTTGCCCGCGTACACGTGGAAAAAGCCAAACTGCCCAAACATCGGCCCCAGCCCGCCCATTTGAAACATCAGCCATTGCAACACTTCATAACGGTTAGCCGCTGGCAGCAGCTTGCCCGTTTTTTCCGCCAGATAAATCAGCATCGCTCCGCTTTCAAACAGCGCCAGCGGCGCACCGCTTGGCCCGTTCGGATCAATCATCGCAGGGATTTTGTTATTGGGGTTCAGCGACAGAAATTCGGGTGTCATCTGATCGTTCTTGCCGAAATCCACCAAATGCGCCTCGTAGGGCAGGGCCAATTCCTCTAGCGCGATGGAAATTTTCACCCCATTCGGTGTGGGCAGCGAATACAGTTGGATCACGCTGGGGTCTTTGGCGGGCCAGCGCGCAGTGATGGGAAATTGCGAAAGGTTGGTCATTTGCTTCTCCTGTTTGGGACGGTTTAGCAGAATTTCCCTGCCATGATGCATAAAAATTGATGCAATTTTGCGCAACCTATGCGCAAATGCGCGCGCCACTAATCGCGCATAAAGCGCACAGAAGAGGGAACGGAAATGATCAAGGAATTCAAGGATTTTATCGCCAAGGGCAATGTCATGGACTTGGCCGTTGGTATCATCATCGGCGCGGCGTTTACGTCCATTGTCAGCAGCCTTGTGGGCGATCTGATCAACCCCATCATCGGGTTGATCTTGGGCGGGGTGGATTTTACCAGCATGTATGTCGTGCTGTCGGGCACAGTGCCAGCGGGCGCGGGCCTGCAAGTGGCGCGCGATGCGGGCGCGGCTGTGTTCGCCTATGGCGCGTTCATCACCGCTGTGATCAATTTCCTGATCATCGCTTTTGTGGTGTTCTTGCTGGTCAAAGCTGTGAACAAACTAAAGGGCGAAAAGCCCGCCGCGCCAGCCGCACCTGCTGGCCCAAGCGAGTTGGACGTGCTGAAAGACATTTTGGTGGCGCTGAAGAAGTAAGTTTAGGCAATTGCGAAAAGGCCCCCGTTTCGGGGGCCTTTTCCTGTTTTCATGGAAGTTTTGCCCCTAGGCAGCCCGTGACCCATTCAATAGCAGCAGCATCGCCCTGAAGCGCGCGTTCGACTAAGCTGCGGTCATCATCCGTATAGGGTGGTTTCAACTGATCTGCCGAGCTGACTAATTCACCGTTCCATTTGGCCTGCTCAGGCAACTGGCAAGTTATGACAGCGCGCGTATCGCCTTGGTTTGCTGGGGCAGTATTTGCTTGCGGGGCTGACATTTGACAACCTGCGAGCACGGCGACAAATACGGCTGGGAAGAAAAGTTTAACAGTGGGCGACATTCTTAACCTCGGAAAAATTAAGTTACGTTTGTTTAGCGCGGTTCATTGCCTTCAATAGACGGCGCTCTCACTTACGTATCTTCAACCTTTTGGAGAAGTAAAGCTATATTGCGCTACTTTTAATTGCGTCTCATAAATCACCCAAATCCAGACAACCCGCGTATTGGTGGTTTGTGATTATGCGGCGGCGACTGCGCTTTGGCCCTGCCTTTTGCGGAAGTAAGTCCACCAGATGCGATACACCGTAAGCGCGGCCAAGGGCGCGAAATGTACGGCCGCAGGGGCCCAGCCGCCCCAATTATGCAGGGCCGCCCAGTGCAGCAGGGTCAGCACCGCAGCGCCGTAAGTCCAGCGTTGCAGCCATTTCCACCATGTGCCCATCTTGCGCACGGCAAAGTCCATAGACGTGGCGGCAAGCGGGATAAACACCGCAAAAGCCAGCCAGCCTGTCAGCATATCAAAATCGCTCGCCTCGGCCAAAATGCGTGCCAAGGTTTCCTCAAAAACCACATAAGCCAGTGTATGCACGGCTGCATAGGCAAAGGCCGCCACGCCGAAATAGCGGCGGTTTTTCACCAGCCAGCGGGCAAAGCGCGAACCCTTGGTCAACATCATCAGCGGGGTGGCCATCATGGAAATAATCATGAAACGGGCGGCAAATTCGCCCGATCCGTGGATCACGCCGCGCAGGGCGCGGGTTTCCTCGCCAAAAAACGGTGCAATCATGCCAAGGGCAGGCAGGGCCAGAATGGCCCACAGCCAGTAGGGGTTTAGAAAGGAGAGGCGCGCGAACATGGGTGAAACCTTTTTGCGTTGATTTCCTTGTAAACGCCCGCGCGCCGACTTTCCGTCGGTAAGTCTTGGCGCTAAATCTTCAACGCCTCGGCCCCTGTGATGGATGGCAGGCCCAAAGCCGCGCCAACTGCCGCATATGTCAGGTGCCCTGCATGAACGTTCAGCCCTGCCAGCAGGTGCTTGTCATCGGCGCAGGCCTGTTTCCAGCCCTTATTCGCCAGCGCCAGCATAAACGGCATGGTCGCATTGCCCAAAGCAAGGGTCGAAGTGCGGGCAACCGCGCCTGGCATATTGGCCACGCAGTAATGCATAATGCCGTCCATCTCGTAAATCGGGTCTTGGTGGGTGGTCGCGCGGCTGGTTTCAAAACACCCACCTTGGTCAATGGCCACATCCACCAGCGCCGCGCCGGGTTTCAATTCTTTCAGCTGCGCGCGCGAAATCAGCTTGGGCGCAGCCGCCCCAGGGATCAGCACCGCGCCAATAATCATATCCGCCTGACGGGCCAGTTCGATGGTGGTCGCCGCATCGGCATAGGCGTTTTTGAACTGCCCGCCAAACACATCATCCAAATACCGCAAACGGTTCACCGAGCGGTCAAGAACGGTCACATCCGCCCCCATCCCCGCCGCGATTTTCGCCGCATGGGTGCCAACAACGCCGCCGCCAATCACCAAAACGCGTGCAGGCAGAACACCCGGCACGCCGCCCATCAACACTCCGCGCCCGCCGTTCGCCTTTTGCAGCGTCCATGCGCCAACCTGCGGGGCCAGCCGCCCCGCCACTTCGGACATGGGGGCCAGCAGGGGCAGACCGCCGCGATCATCGGTCACGGTTTCATAGGCGATGCAGGTCGCGCCCGATGCGAGCAGGTCTTTGGTCTGCTCTGGGTCGGGGGCCAGATGCAGATAGGTGAACAGAACTTGCCCCTGCCGCAGTCGCGCACGCTCAATCGGCTGAGGCTCTTTGACCTTGACGATCATATCTGCGCTGGCGAAAATCTCTTCCGCTGTGGCGATTATCTGCGCGCCTGCCGCACTGTAATCGGCATCGGAAAAGCCCGCACCAACGCCTGCATCCGTTTCAATCAGCACGGTATGACCAGCGTTTACCGCCTCGCGCGCCGCATTCGGGGTCATCCCCACGCGGAACTCTTGCGGTTTAATTTCCTTGGGGCATCCGATTTTCATTGCGCTCTCCTATGGGCCAAACGGCGATAGGGGTAGAATGCGGCAGGCCCCGCGCAATTGCTTTGACATTTTGCCCGCAATTTGCCCCAATGGCGCAAGATACTTCGGTAATGGGCGCAAGGTTTCGAAGAAATGACCACCGATCCGCAGCTAGACGCAACAGATCGCCGCATTCTGCGCCTTTTGCAGAAGGATAGCCGCATCACCAATGCCGAACTGGCCGAAAAAGCCAACCTTTCCCCCAGCGCATGCCACCGCCGCGTGGCGCGGCTGGAAGCGGACGGCATCATCGCCGCCTATGTCGCCCTGCTGGACGCGCGCAAATTGGGGCGGCCCACAGTGGTTTATGTGGAAATCACCTTACAATCCCAAGCCGAAGATGTGCTGGACGCGTTCGAAGCCTCCGTCGCCCGCGTGCCCGACCTGCTGGAATGCCACCTGATGGCGGGCAGCGCCGATTATCTGCTGAAAATCATGGCCGAAGATACCGAAGACTTCGCGCGGATACATCGGCAGTTTTTGTCGCGCCTGCCGGGGGTGCGGCAGATGCAATCGTCGTTCGCGCTGCGGACTGTGGTGAAGACGACGGCGTTGGAGGTGTAGGGGGGTAAAATTGTTTTTGGAACAAACAAGATAATGCAAGACGGTATTTATCAAAACAATCTCCATCCGCGCGCCATCTACATAGATGATGACGCTTGGCTAAGTGGACGTTTATCGGTGCGTGATTTACCTTTGGTCGAAGAATGTAAGGCCCTTGGCGCAGACAGATTTCGGATCATTCTGCCCGAAATCGCGGCCCCGCCCGAAGGGTGGCATTTGGTTAAAAAGACACTGCTTCGCAATGTGCCAACCTCAAAAACAGATAATACCCCGCTAACAGGTGATGCATCTTTTCGACCAATACAAAAGGACGGCCATGATTGGAAATTTTGGATCAACGCGCATTGGGCTGTCTACTAAAGAAATCACAAAGATAACCCGCCTGCAGACCTGTCTTTCCAGCAGCGCGAACAAGTCTTTGGCGGCGACGATTTGCATCCTGATAATGGTGTAGGGCTGTGGAACGCAAATAAATTGGTGGGCTTTGCGAGCCTGCGCGTCAGCGATGATCAGAAATCTGTCGCAGAGGCTGGATGGATTGCCGCATGGGGGCCGAACCAAGCCAAGCTGACCACGGATGCGCTGAATTGGATTGTTGCGCGCGCCCAAATCCTTGGCTATTCGGAAGTTCAATTTGAAGCCGACGACAATGATCTTAATCTGTGGCAAGGGCTTTTAGGGTTGCCGTCTTTACGCGACGAGATCTATTCTACTTGGCAACAGAATGTAGCGGATACATAGGGTGCGTGAAATCACGCACCCTACCCCCAAATGAAAAGCCCCCACTTTTCAGCAGGGGCCAGACATCGGGGCACGACACCCCCAGCTTTGATGATTGTTGCGCCTTAACGGCCCTAAATCACATACCGCCTTCGCGCTGAAGTTTCTTCCGCGCGAGCTTGCGCGCACGGCGCACGGCTTCTGCGGATTCGCGCGCTTTTTTCACGGAGGGCTTCTCGAAATGTTGCTTAAGCTTCATTTCGCGGAACACGCCTTCGCGCTGCAGCTTTTTCTTAAGGGCCCGAAGGGCTTGCTCAACATTGTTATCACGGACGCTGACCTGCATGTGGTTTTCACCACCTTCCTAAGCTAGAGTTGCACAAATTGTGCAGGCCTGTTGCCCTTAGCAAATCTGTGCTATCTTGTCTACAGGCCGTAACCCAAGGGGCGCGCAATGGAAGATCATGGCATGGATAACGCAGCGGCGCAGATTTTGGCGGCCTGTTTGCCGCATGTGGCCTTTGACGGCTGGTCAGATGCCACGTTGCAGGCTGCCCTGCGCGATACAGGCCATGCGCGGGCCTTAGGGGCCGCGCTGTTTCCGCGCGGGGGGGTGGATTTGGCAGCCGCCCATCACCGCGCTGGGGACGCGAACCTGCGCGATGCGCTGGCGGGGCAAGACCTGTCCGCCATGCGCTACCGCGACCGTATTGCCCATGCGATC
>CAXNEP010000003.1:0-21323 GCA_964200865.1 Cypionkella sp.
CGAAGTTATTCAAGAAATGCTGCTGACCACCACATCCGAACGGCAAGGCCGCGCGATAGACAAAGACCAAGCCGCATCGATGGAGAAGAAAAAGCAAGAGGGGTATTTCTGATGAGCCAGATTTACAAAACCGATGATCTGATCGCGTCTGACATCGACGCCTATCTGGAAGTGCACCAGCACAAAACCATGCTGCGGTTTATCACCTGCGGGTCTGTCGATGACGGCAAATCCACCCTGATTGGCCGTCTGCTCTATGACAGCAAGATGATCTTTGAAGACCAGCTTGCAGCATTAGAGGCTGACAGCAAAAAGGTGGGCACCCAAGGCCAAGAAATTGACTTTGCCCTTTTGGTAGATGGCCTTGCGGCCGAGCGGGAACAGGGCATCACCATTGATGTGGCCTACCGCTTTTTCGCCACCGAAAAGCGCAAGTTTATCGTGGCCGACACCCCGGGGCACGAACAATACACCCGCAATATGGTGACGGGCGCATCGACAGCTGACCTGGCGGTGATCTTGATTGACGCGCGCAAAGGCGTGCTGACGCAAACGCGCCGCCACAGCTATTTGGTGAAACTGATTGGCATCAAAAACGTGGTGCTGGCGGTGAACAAAATGGACTTGGTGGGCTATGACAAGGCCACCTATGACGCGATTGTCGCCGATTACACGGGTTTTGCCACCAGCATCGGCATCACTGATTTTACCGCTATGCCGATTTCGGGGTTTAAGGGCGATAACATCACCACAAATAGCGAAAACATGCCGTGGTATCACGGCCCTGCCCTGCTGCCGCATCTAGAAACGGTCGAGGTGGATGCAACATCCGACCAAGCCAAGCCGTTCCGTATGCCTGTGCAATGGGTCAACCGCCCTAACTTGGATTTTCGCGGTTTTGCGGGGCTGATTGCCACAGGCACCATCAACCAAGGTGACGAGATTCGCGTTCTGCCCTCGGGCAAAACCTCGCACATCTCGCGCATTGTCACGCTGGACGGTGATCTACAGCAGGCCGTTGCAGGCCAATCGGTAACGCTGTGCTTTGCCGATGAAATCGACTGCTCGCGCGGGCAAGTCATTACTGCCGCTGCCGCGCCGACCGAAGTGTCTGACCAGTTTGAAACCACGATTGTGTGGATGGACGAAGCGGAAATGCTGCCAGGCCGCCCTTATTGGCTGAAAATTGGCACGCAGACGGTTTCGGCAACGGTGGGCCAGCCCAAGTATCAGATCAACGTCAATACGATGGAACATCTGGCCGCGAAAACCCTTGATCTGAATGCAATTGGTGTGTGCAACATCACAACTGACCGCGGGATTCCGTTCGAGGCTTATGCCGATAACCACGATCTTGGTGGGTTCATCCTGATTGATAAGATGACCAATGCCACCGTTGCGGCGGGCATGATCCACTTCTCGCTGCGGCGCGCCCAAAATGTGCATTGGCAGGCCACCGACATCTCGCGCGAACACCATGCAGCAATCAAAAACCAAAAACCTGCCGTGCTTTGGCTGACGGGCCTATCGGGTGCAGGCAAATCGACGATTGCCAATATTGTTGAGCGTAAACTGGCGCGGATGAATCGCCATACCTTCCTTTTGGATGGTGACAACGTGCGCCACGGGCTGAACAAAGACTTAGGCTTTACCGATGCCGACCGCGTGGAAAATATCCGCCGTGTGGGCGAAGTGGCCAAGCTGATGACAGATGCAGGGCTGATCGTGATCACGGCCTTCATCTCGCCCTTCCGCGCGGAGCGCGACATGGTGCGCGCCATGATGCAGCCGGGGGAATTCATTGAAATTCACATCGACACCACGCTGGACGAGGCCGAGCGCCGCGATGTGAAGGGCCTGTATAAAAAGGCACGCTCTGGGCAGCTAAAGAACTTTACGGGCATCGACAGCCCCTATGAAGCGCCCGAAAGCCCAGAGATGCGGATTGATACAACCCGGCTGACTGCTGAACAGGCGGCAGATGCCATTATCGCGCGGCTGATCCCATAGCGGCGCGAATCACGCAATAATGAAAAACCCGCAAGGAAACTTGCGGGTTTTTTCATGGGTTATTTTTCACGAGTCATTACAGGCGCGCGCAATAGAAAAGGGTGACTGAATGAACAGCCACCCTTTCTATAATTCAAGAATGAATTAGGCGTTGCTTGCTGCAAGTGCCAAAGCAACCAACAGCAGCAAAGGTACAACGTAGCCGCCAGCCGACGACGACGACGACTTTACAGCAGCTACATCAGCCATAGGCTCAGCAGCGCCGCCAGCGAAAGCGGAAGTAGCAGCAACCGACAAAGCGGCAGCAAGAGCGATCTTTTTCATAGTGTATCTCCAGTTTTCTGCGTGCCGCCGATTTTTGCAGAGGCGACGACAACGCACCCAAGACTATTCCTCGTACCCGTGCTTAACCCGTATGGGACGCAAAATGCAATGCGTTATATGGGCAAAATGCGCCGTTCCGCCACAATGTCGTCAAATTAGCAACACTTGTGTGCCAACTTTAGCCAAACTGAACAATTCTGCGATGTGTTCGTTGTATAGCCCGATGCACCCGTTCGACGAACGCCTGCCAATTTTGCGCGTGTCATGCGTGCCGTGTATACGGTAGAACTGCCAACTTAGGTATAAAGCGTGCGTTCCCAATGGGTTATCAGGCGATCCGCCCGGTACCAAATCAGGCCATTCTGGGTGACGCAGTTTCATTGCGGGGGTCGGCCGCCACGGTGGCGCGACCACTTTTTGCGTCACCGCGGTGCTGCCCTTGCGCGTTAATTCATCGGAAAGGGGCACAGATGTGGGGTATAGGCGATAGACCGATTGATCTTCAGACCAGTAATGCAGCGCCCGCGAGGTTATGTCGCATAAAATCGCACCATTCTTGGTGCTGGCAAAATAATCTTGCCAATTTAACATCCGAAAGCTGGAGATGTTATTGCGCGCGCCCGCGTTAGGATTCTCCATTTCCGTGGTATTTCCGGGAAAGGCTGATTGGGCAAGGCTTGGCCCAGCGGCCAAAGCTGCCATACCCATAATCAATGCGCCGCGCCGCGTTGGGCGCGGTGTGTTGTCAACGCTCATTCGTTGATCTCCTTTTCTGCTCTGCCTGCGGAATAGCATTTTCTGTAACGAATCGCAAATATTGCATCCGCGCGTGTGATCACTTTGATTTGTAACCCCGCGCAAAGCCCGCTAAAGACATCGGTTAACGTTGCCCGAAGCCGTAGGTGAACCAATGAACAGACGTAACGCAATGGTTTTTGGTCTAATTGCCGCTGTACTGGCTGCGTGCGGCGGACAGATACCCAGCTTTGGCGGCGCAAATGCTGCGGGCCGTTCGGCGGTGTATAAAATCAACGATACCCAAGCCCAAGCGATCCCTTTTCGAGCGCTGGATTCCATCAATGCAATTCGCGCCCGTGCGGGCCTTGGCGCGCTGCAATTCAGTGCCGAACTGAACGCCGCATCACTGACCCATTCGCGCGATATGTCGGTTCAAAACCGTCCTTGGCATTTTGGGTCTGACGGGTCTTCCCCGCTGCTGCGCGCCCAGCGCGTTGGATTTCAAGGGCGATTCTTGGGGGAATTGATTTCGGAAACCTTTGAAACCGAACTGCAAACCATCAATGCGTGGCTGCTAGAGCCGACAACCCGCAACGTTATTTTAGACCCCGCGGCCACAGTTATGGGCTTTGCGTGGTATCAGGAATCGAACGGCAAAATTTGGTGGACTTTGATGACTGGCGCGTAAGTCAGCACCACACCTACGGATAAATGTTAATCTGAACGCCCGGATTGACCATCGCGAAGATCTCTTCCATCTCGCGGTCTTTCACAGCAATGCAGCCCGCCGTCCAATCGCGCCCCGCAAACCATTCTTTTGGCCCGCCATGGATGAAAATATCCCCGCCAGGGCGCTTGTTTTGTGATTTTGCATAGTCCCGATCTGCCTGATTCGGATAACTGATGCCAAGCGACAGGTGATAGGTGGAATTAGGGTTGCGATGCGTGATCAGATACGCCCCTTCGGGTGTTTTCTGATCGCCCTCAAACTGCTTGGGGCCAATGGGGTTGCCGCCCAAACGAATCTTATAGGTTTTCAGCACCTGCGCGCCGCTGAGCAAAAACATGCGGCGGTCGGCCTTATGCACCTCGATCAAAGTGACCTCTGGCCCATCATAGCTGCGAAACTTTGATCCGCAGCTAGAAAGTGCGGCGGCGGCCGTTACAATAAAAATGCGTCTATCTATCATGGTCTGCTCTTATGTTTTTTTCAGCCATACAAAAACATGCAGGCCGTTTCCAGTACTTTATAAGCGTGAAAAGCCTGCTGCCAGTTCAATATGCTGTGACCAGCGGAATTGATCGACCACTTGGACAAAATCCAAACGATAGCCGCCTGCCAGCAAAATCTTGGCATCACGGGCAAAGGTCACGGGGTTGCAAGACACGGCTGCAATGCGCGGCACCTTTGTTTGGGCCAGCGTTGTCATCTGCGCCTCGGCCCCTGCGCGGGGGGGGTCGATGACAACGGCATCCGTGCCTTTAAACTCGTCAGGCTCTAACGGGCGGCGAAACAAATCGCGGGTTTGCGTATCGACGCGGTGCAGATTTTCCGCGCCGCGCGCGCCAAGGCTAAGGGCGGCCATCATTTTGGCATCGCCCTCTACCGCCAGCACGTCAGCACCCTCGGCCAAGGGCAGGGCAAAGGTGCCCAGCCCTGCGAACAGATCAACAATCTTGCGTGCAGGGCCCACAGCGCGCCGCACGGCGGTAAGTAGGGCCACCTCGCCCTGTGCGGTGGCCTGAAGAAATGCGTTTGGCGGCGGTGTAACCATCGCGCGGCCAAATCGCAGCATCGGCGCGTGGCGCATCGCCACCATCTCGCCGTTCCACGTCAGCCGCGCAAAACCCGCCGCCTCGCAAATACGGGCCAGTTCCATTTGCGCGGTCGAATCCAGCTCCTTGCTTTCGGATACAGCCACATCTAGCCCTGTAAGCGTTTGGGTGACCTGAATTTGAATTTCTGCAACCCGCGTCGCGCCCAGCCGCACCAGCGGGTCAAGTTTGGGCAGGGCGGCCAGAAGGTCGGGGTGCAAAAGCTGGCAGTTGGGAATATCGACCAGCACGTCAGACGCGCGGGCATGAAAGCCAATTGTCTCCCCGCCTTTGGTGCGCCGCGCGGAAAAAGTGGCCCTGCGCCGCGATTTTGGGGGTGAGATATGCATGGGCAGGAAATCCGCCTCAATCCCCTGCCCGCGCAGCGCCGATTGCACAACTTCGGTCTTCCAACCCGACACAAAGGCGTCAGCGGCATGTTGCAGCGCGCAGCCCCCACAAGCGCGGGCATGGGTGCAAGGCGGGCGCACGCGGCTTTGGCTGGGGGTGATGATCCGCATGGCAGATAGATCATCGCCTTCAATCTCCTCACCCGGCAAAAAGCCTTTCAGGTAGATTGGGCCATCTGGCCCCGTGGCAATGGCATCGCCCAAATGACCCAGCCGTTCGATGGTCAGTTTCATTCGGCAGCCTTTACATCAACGCCAATAAACCCACCCGATTGGCGCGCCCAATATTTCGCATAAAGCCCGCCTTTGGCCAAAAGGTCACTATGGCTGCCTTGTTCGGCGATATGCCCTTGATCCATAACAATGATCCTGTCCATTTCGGCAATAGTGGACAGGCGGTGCGCAATGGCCAGCACGGTTTTGCCTGCCATCACCTTTGCCAGCGCGTCTTGGATATGCGCCTCAACCTCGCTGTCCAGCGCGGATGTCGCCTCGTCTAGCACCAGTATCGGGGCGTCTTTCAAAAAGGCGCGGGCAAGGGCGATACGTTGGCGCTGCCCGCCCGAAAGCTTTACCCCCCGCTCGCCCAGATAGGCATCATAGCCAGTCCGGCCGTTGAAATCCTTCAGCCCCAGAATAAACTCATGCGCTTCGGCGGCGCTGGCGGCGGCGATAACATCGTATTCACTGGCAGATGGGTTGCCGTATTGGATATTCTCGCGCGCGGTGCGGTTGAACATCGCCGTTTCCTGCGTGACCATGCCAATTTGCCGCCGCAGGCTTTCTTGACTGACATCGCGCAGATCAATGCCGTCAATCAAGACGCGCCCCGATTCGGGGTCATACAGCCGCATGATCAGCGCGACCAAAGTGGTTTTACCCGCGCCAGATGCGCCCACAATCCCCAGTTTTTCGCCCGCTTTGATCGACAGCGAAATGCGGTCCAGCCCGCCCTTTTGCCGACCATAGGCAAAGGACACGTCTTGTAACTCTATCGCGCCTTTGGCGCGCGGCATCTCGGCCGCGCCTGCCTTATCTGTCAGGGTATAGGGCACGCATAGGGTGCGCAGCCCGTCTTCTACCTCGCCTAGATTGCCGAAAATTGACATCAGGCTGAACGAAACCCAGCCCGTCATTTGGCTAAGGCGGAAGGAAACCGTGCCCGCCGCCGCAATATCACCAATGCTGGCGGCCCCGATGCTCCACAACCAAACCGTGCCGCAGACCAGCAAAACGGGCAAAACGCCCGCAATCGCCGTTAGGGTAAAGCGAAACCAAGACGAGATCATGCCATAGGCAATCGCCTTTTCGCGAAAGCCTGCCATCGCACCCAGCGCAACGCGATCCTCATACTCGGCATGGGCAAACAGTTTGACAGTTTTCATATTGGTCACGGTATCGACAATCTGCCCCGTTACCATGGCCCGCGCCGCAGCCCGCGCGCTTGACGCGCCGCGCACACGGCGCAGCGACACCCGGATAAACACCAAATAGCCAATCACCCAAACCGCCAGCAACCCCGCAATGCGCGCATCAATGGTCAACAGCAGCAGCATCGACCCCACCACGGACGAAAGCGAAAACGCCGCCGTTTCAATCATGCTGGCCACAACATCCGTGGCCGCCCGCGCCGTTTGCATCTGCTTTTGCGCGATACGCCCTGCAAAATCATTGTCAAAAAACGTCACCGCTTGGCCCATAGTATAGCGGTGCAGGCGCGACAGGATTAGGGGAAACAGGTTAGGTTCCAGCCGAACCGAGGCTGACGCCGTGTTCATACCAAAGGCAATGGGCCGAAGCACAACATAGTATAGGGTGAAAACGACCAGAACCCACAGATGGTCTGTAAACACCGTTGCGGGGTTGGCCCCCGTCAGCGTGTCAATCACCAGCCCCAAGAGTGTGGCGGTAATCGCCTCCATCGAGCCTGCGGCAGCTGACCAAAATGTGGCCCAAACCACGCCCCAACCTGCGCCTTTTATGGCCCAGCGGAAGAAGGCCAGCATTTTTTGCGGCGGCGGCGTGGTAGCAGGTTCAAATGCGGGGATATGCGGGCCTAATATGGGGGAAAAGCTCATGCATCTTCTCCCAAAAACCCGCCAGATTGGCGCGCCCAGAACCCAGCATACAGACCCTTTTGCGCCAAAAGTTCGGCGTGCGTGCCAGCTTCTGCCACGCGGCCATCATCCAGCACAACAATGCGGTCCATCTGGGCGATGGTTGACAGGCGGTGCGCAATGGCGATTACGGTTTTGCCCTGCATCACGCCATAAAGGGCGGTTTGAATGGCGGCCTCTGCCTCTGAATCCAAGGCCGAAGTCGCCTCGTCCAAAATCAAAATCGGCGCGTCTTTCAGGATAACCCGCGCCAGCGCCACGCGTTGCCGCTGCCCGCCCGAAAGCTTTACCCCCCGCTCGCCGACATGGGCATCAAAGCCCGTGCGCCCCTCCGGATCGCGGAGGGTTTGGATAAATGCCAACGCATCGGCCTTGCGGGCAGCCTCGACCATCTCAGCCTCGCTCGCGCTTGGGCGGCCATATAGGATATTGTCGCGCACAGATCGGTGCATCAGGCTGCTGTCTTGCTGCACCATTCCCGTCTGCGCGCGCAGGCTGTCTTGGGTGACGCTGGCAATATCCTGCCCGTCAATCAAAATTCGTCCCGATTCAGGCGCATAGAACCGCAAAATCAGCTTAACGAGGGTTGATTTGCCCGACCCAGACCGCCCGACAATGCCGATCTTTTCATTCGGCTTTATCGTCAGGGCCACGCCCTGCAAGCCCCCCGCGCCGCGCCCGTAATGGTGCGAAACGCCGTCCAAAACAATCTCGCCCTTGGAAAAGGTCAGCGCGGGGGCATTTGGCGCATCTGTCAGCGTGACGGCCTGCGCAATGGTCTGCATCCCTTCGGAAATGGTGCCAAGGTTTTTGACCAAATTGGTTGTCACCCACATGATCCAATAGGTCATATTGGTCAACCGCAATGCAATGGTGGTGGCCAGCGCGACGGTGCCCAAAGTGGCCGCGCCCGTGTACCACAGATAAATCGCCCAGCCCGTGATTGCAGTCACCAAAAACCCGTTCAAAAACGAAAGGGTCGTGTCCATTTTGGTCACAATACGCATTTCGGCCATAAAGGTTTGACGGGCATCCTCAATCGCCTCGCGCCCATAGGCGAGTTCTTGGTTGCCATTGGCGAACAGTTTGACGGAATGGATGTTGGAATAACTGTCCACCACGCGGCCCGTCACGGCAGAGCGCGCTTCGGACGCGCGTTCGGCGGCGGGGCCTGCGCGCCGCACTGTCCAGCGCATCAGCAAAAGGTATCCCGCAAACCAAATCACCAAAGGTGCCAGCAAAATCGGGTCTGCCCCTGCCAGCATAATCCCCGCCCCTATCAGTGAGGTAGAGGCAAAGGCCACCGCATCAAAAGTGTCAAACACCACCTCACCCGCCGCAGGGGGTGTTTGCATAATGCGGTTGGCAATGCGGCCTGCAAAATCAGATTCGAACCACCCCACGGGCTGGCGCAGCACATGGGCATGGGCGCGGTACCGCATCATAGATGTGAAATTGGGCAGAATCGTATTGTGCAGCAGTGCCACGCCCACCGCGCCAATCATCGGCTTGGCGAGCAGAACGGCCAGCCCTACCATCAATATTTCGCGGCCATAATCAGCCCAAATTTGCGCAGGTTGGCTGGCCGCCAGCACGTCCACAATCCGCCCCATATACCAGATCAGCGCCACCTCCAGCATGGCGTTCAGCGCCGAGATGATGCCCGTGACCAGAAAAATCTTCCGAAACGGGCGCACATATTCGGCCAAAAACGGCCAAAGCCGTGTCGGGGGCGTGTCGCTGATAGGATAGGGTTGATAGGGGTCGATCAACCCCTCGAAAAATTTGAACATTTGCGTGCGCTCCTGCGCATCAGCATATATCGCAAGGCGGGCAAAGGGAAAGGGCGGTTAGATCAGGTCGGCCTTGGCCGCGCGCAAATCGCTGGCAAGCCAACGATTGGTGGCATCGCGTAAGGCGCGGCCAAGGTCGGGGCCTGACAGATGCGGCATGAAATCCGCCGCCGTGACGGGGCATATCGCCGCCACGCCGCGTTGAATGTCATCGTGCCAGTTTTGTGGCAGGCACTGCCCCATCAACGCCGCGCGGGCGAAGATAACATCGCCCGCCACTTCCGCCCCATGCCGCCAGCCCAGCGCGGCAGGGGTTAGAGGGCTGCCGATTTCGCTGCGAATAGTCTCTAACATAGCCGTTTCGGCGCGCGATAGGCGCAGGCCTGCGCCCACGTCTTGCCCGCCCAGCAGCGCAAGCCGCGCGATAGGCCCACGTGGATGACCGTTTTCCAAATGCACCAAGGGCGCGATAGGCCGCGCATCGGCCCCTGCCAAAACCCGCGCCAAAACGCCCGTTTGCGCCATTGCGGCCAAGGCGGGGGCGGGATTGGCTGCGGCCAACAGCTTGCGCATTTCTTGGCCCACCCGTTCGCGCGACAGGGTATCAATACCGTCCAAATGCGCGGCGCAGGCGGCAAGCGTTTCGGCATCAAACCCCGCATCCAGATCGCCATAAATGGCACTAAAGCGGAAGAATCGTAAAATGCGCAGGTAATCTTCGCGTATCCGCGCCCCTGCATCGCCAACAAACCGAACGTGGCGGGCGGCGATATCGGGCAATCCGCCCAGTGGATCAATCACCGTGCCATCGGCGGCCAGATATAGGGCATTAATGGTAAAATCCCGCCGCGCGGCATCTTGCGCGACATCATCCGCGAACTGCACCACGGCATGACGGCCATCGGTGGCAATATCGCGGCGAAAGGTGGTTATCTCATACGCGCGGTGCGGTGTAACCACCGTTATCGTGCCATGATCTATTCCTGTGGGAATTGCCCGAAAACCTAGACTAACTGCCGTGTTAGTGACAGTTTTCGGCAAGGCCGCCGTGGCCAGATCTACATCCGAAATGGCCCGCCCCATCAGCGCATTGCGCACGCAGCCGCCCACAGCCAGCGTTTGAAAACCGGCGTCATTCAGCGCGGCCATCAGGCGCTGCAAGTCGCTGTCCTGTAACCAATCGGCCGCGATTTTCATGGGTTCAGCCTTTGCGCCAACCCAAACAGCACCCGCGCGGTCGCCCCCCAAATATAATAGGGGCCGTAGGGCACGGTATAAAGATACCGTGGCTGACCCTGCCAATTGCGCTGTTCAATACGAAAATTTTGGGGCCTGCGCAGAAAATCCAAGGGCACGGTAAACACCTCGGCCACTTCGGCGCGATCGGGGGTAAAGGGGGGCGGTGCGTAAAGTAAGCCGATGAAAGGTGTCATTTCAAACCCCGTCACCGTTTCATGCGCAGGCAGCGCGCCCAGCACCTGCACATAGGTGGGCGGCAGGCCGATTTCTTCATACGCTTCACGCAGGGCGGCATCTTGCGGCGTCTCGCCCGCATCGACCTTGCCGCCCGGAAACGCGATTTGCCCTGGGTGGTGTTTTAGATGCGACGCGCGTTTGGTCAGCACCACGCGCCCATCCATAATGGGAATCAGCACCGCCGCTGGGCGCAGGGGGCGGGCAGATTTGGCAACATGACCATTCAGATCAAAATCGGACGAGCCCGCCGATGTGCGGGCCAGCGCCGCGATCAGATCTGAAATTTCATCCCGCATCCGCTGCCTTTGCCGCCTCGAACCCCAAGGTTTTGGGATCAAATTCGTAATGTTTGCCGCAAAATTGGCAATCGGCTGTCACCACACCTTCGGGGGTGGTCATGGTGGCGATGTCTTTGGCCGAATAAATCGACATGGCCTGCACCACTTTTTCGGGCCCGCAAGAACAGCCAAACTGCACAGGCTGCGCTTCAAACACGCGCGGGCCTTCTTCGTGAAACAGCCGCAGCAGCAGGTCGGTTGGGGTAACCGATGGGCCAATCAGCTCTATCTCTTCGACCGTATCCAGCAGAATATTGGCGCGGGTCCAATTTTCCGCCTCGGCCCCTGCCAAAATATCGGCGTGTGACAGCAAACCGCCATCGCCACTGCCCGCATCAGCCGCAACCGTGCCGCCAACTGCGGGCATATGTTGCAACATCACGCCGCCCGCGCGCCAAGATTGCGGCGCGCCTGGCGTTTGGCTTTTGCCAAAGGTTAGGGCAAAACGGGTGGGAATTTGTTCTGATTGCGCAAAATAGGTCTGCGCGCAGTCTGACAGAGATTTGCCCGCAATAGGGGTAAAGCCTTGATAAGGCTGCATATCATCGCCTTGATGGATCATCACCGCAAAATAGCCTTGGCCAATTTGGCTGAAGGGCGCCGCGCTGTGATCTAGGGTGTCTTTGTTAAAGCTGGCATAGGCGCGAATACGCGCGGGCTGACCATCTTCTTCGGGGCCGTAATAATCGGTTGCAATCAGACGCGCGGGGCCGTTGCCGCGAATTTGCAGGCTAAGCTTCCAACGCAGTTTCACCGATTGGCCGATAAGGGCGGTTAAAATAGCAGCTTCGGCCACCAGCGCCTCGATCACGGGGGGATAGTGGTGCTGCGCCAGAACATTATCCAAAACCCCATCCAGCCGTGCAACGCGGCCGCGAATAAGAGGCACGTCCAGTTGAAAGGGAAGAACCGTATCATCCCATGCGATCTGCAAGCCCGTTGTCATTGGTATTTCCTATTGCCGCCAAACTTGGCATAAAAGTGCTATATATAGGGCAAGGCGCGCAGCACCAAGGGGGCAGTGTGGTGAAAAATTTTGGCATCAAAAGATATGGGCAAAGCCCAGTGGCGGGCCAACACTATCGCCGCCGCGCGGGGGTTTATGCCGTGCTGTTTGATGGCGCGTCGGTGCTGCTGACCCATCAGCGCGAACCAAGCCCCGAATACCAGCTGCCGGGTGGCGGGATTGATAAAGGCGAGGCACCGATTGCCGCCCTGCACCGCGAAGTGATGGAGGAAACGGGCTGGCATATTGGCCCGCCGCGCCACATTGGCACCTATCGCAGGTTTACCTTTATGCCCGAATACAATCTTTATGCCGAAAAGGTTTGTTGCATTTTTCTGGCCCGCCCTATCCTGCGCCTTGGGCCCCCCACCGAAGCGGGGCATACTGCAATCTGGGCAAGCCCTAAGGCCGCGATGGATATTCTGGCCAATGATGGCGACCGTGATATGCTGATCAAAGCACTGGCATAGGCGAATAATCGACAACAACGGCGGAGACGTCATCGTCAAAATCGGCGCCCGCGCGGTGGGTTTGCAGATCCCATACCAAAGCTTCCAGCAGATCTATGCCCATCATTTTTGCGTTAGATTGCAGTATTTTGACCAAGCCGTCTTGGCCAATCTCTTGCCCGCTGGCATCGCAGCATTCGGTCACACCATCCGATGTGATAATCAGCCGATCACCCACGCCAAGGGTAAAGGCCACCTCTTCAAACAGCGCATTTGCAATTAGGCCAATGGGCAACCCGCCATCGCCCAGTTCCTGCACCTCGCCCGTGGCGCGCAGCAAAACGGGGTGCGGATGGCCCGCCTGCACCAGTTTTCCTGCGCCAGTGTTTAGGTCAATTTCTGCATAGGCAAAGGTGAAATACTGATCAACCTGCCAATCTTCCAGCAGCAATTCGTTCAACCTGCGCGCCACAATCGAAGGAGGCCACGCATCACCGCCACCATCGGGCGATTTTCGCAGGGCAATGTTTTGGTCGGGCGAGCTGCCCGTTAGCAGGCCCGCAAGCCGCGCTGTCATCATGGCAGATGCAACGCCATGCCCCGAAACATCCACGGCGAAAACGGCAATCCGCCCTTCATCAATGGCGAAACTGCCGACCAAATCGCCGCCAACATGGCCCGAAGGCCGCAAAACAACCGACACTTTCCCGCGCCCGTAGTCGCGCTGCCTGTCTCGGACAAGGGCCAGTTGCAGCTTGCGCGCCTCGATCAGATCGCGATCTAGCGAATCATACACCTTTTGCAATTGCGACAAGGTGCTGCTGACCAGCGTGTTTTTTTCGTGCAGTTCTTCTTGCATGTTCAAAATCCGCTCGCCCGCGCGCAGACGCGCGCGCAGCTCTTCGGATGTGACTGGTTTTGTCAGATAATCATCTGCTCCGCTTTCCAAACCTTTGGCAATTTCGGCCTTTTCCGATTTGGAAGTCAGCAGAACAAAATAGCCGTAGGTTTCATGTTCAAGCGCGCGAAAGTTGCGGCAGAATGTGACGCCATCCATTTCAGGCATGACCCAATCTGACAGAATCATATCGAAACTGTTTTTGCGGCACAGCGATAGGGCTGCTTGACCAGACTCGGCCTCTGTCACCTCATAGCCCCAACGGGAAAGCTGCAATCGCAGCGCGGTGCGCTGGGCGCGCGAATCATCCACCACCAGCACTTTGCGGGGCAAAAATGCGCTGGATGCGGCAGTGGCGAAATTGGCGGGATGCTCTGTCACGTCATGCTCCTTTCCCTGCTTTTGCCAGCGATTCTTTAACGCGGGATGAAAGGTAAAATGCGATATTTTTTGCGCCCGAAGACTGGGGAATTGTTAACCCAAACCGCCCAACATGCTTGAAACTGGGTGGGGTCATCATGATTGATTGGGATCGCGTGCGCGAATTGCAGGATGAAATCGGCAAAGACGAATTTGCCGAAGTGGTCACGATGTTTTTGGACGAGGCGGATGAAGTGCTGGCGCGAATCACCCCTGCGGGCGGGGCGGCGCTGCTGCGGGACGATTGCCATTTTCTAAAGGGCGCGGCGCTGAACCTTGGCTTTGCCAGCCTTGCCAACCTGTGCCAAACCGCCGAACGCCGCGCGAAAGAGGGCGATTGTGCGATCAATTTGATCGAAATGCGCAAATGCTACCATGCCTCGCGCGAGGCGTTGATAATGGGCTTGGCCGATCTGGCGGCCTAAATCAGAAACTCGGCCAAAGTTTCGTCATTGGTGATGTCACGATAACTGAAATTTGCGGCATCCAGCTGCCCCGTTAGGGCGGCAAAGTTGCTGGCGGATTTCGTTTCAATACCAATAAGGACCGAGCCGAAGTTCCGCGCCGATTTCTTCAAATATTCGAACCGCGCGATATCATCATCGGGCCCCAGCATGTTTAGAAATTCTTTCAGCGCGCCTGGGCGCTGGGGCATGCGCAAGATGAAATACTTCTTCAGCCCCGCGTAGCGCTGCGCACGCTCTTTCACTTCGGGCAGGCGTTCAAAATCAAAATTCCCACCCGATGTCACGCAAACCACGCATTTGCCGCGCAGACTGCTGCCCAAAACATCCAAAACATCGACCGACAGCGCGCCAGCGGGCTCCAAAACGATGCCTTCCACGTTCAGCATCTTTAACATGGTCACGCAAATGCGGTCTTCGGGGGCTAGCAAAACTTGGTCAGGCTGCGCCCATTTCAGGCATTCAAAGGTTTTGTCGCCCATCCGCGCCACTGCAGCGCCATCGACAAAGCTGTTCACCGATGCCAGCCGTTCGGGCCGCCCCGCCGCCAAGGCAGCGGTCAGGCTGGCCCCACCCACAGGTTCCACAAAGATAAACTGCGTTTGCGGTGCCACCTCGCGCATATAGCGGGTGATGCCCGCCGAAAGCCCGCCGCCGCCCACGGGCAAAATCACCAAATCAGGCGCGCGGCCCAATTGTTCCAGAATTTCAACAGCCACGCTGGCTTGGCCTTCGATCACATCGTCATCGTCAAAGGGCGACAGGAAATGCGCGCCTTTTTCGGTGCAATAGGCCTGCGCCGCGGATAGGGTTTGGTCAAAATAATCGCCCGTCAGCACGATTTTGACGTTATCGCCGCCAAAGGCGCGGGTTTTATCAATTTTCTGCTGCGGCGTGGTGACGGGCATGAAAATCACCCCTTGCACAGCAAAATGGGCGCAGGCAAAGGCCACGCCTTGGGCATGATTGCCCGCGCTGGCGCAGACAAACGTCGTCACCTCGGGCCTTTGTGCGCGCAGTTTGCGCATCGCGGTAAAGGCCCCGCGCAGTTTATAGCTGCGCACGGGGGTCAGATCTTCGCGCTTCAGCCAGATTTCCGCGCTATATTGCGCCGAAAGATGCACATTTTGTTGCAGCGGCGTGCGCGGGAACAAATCGCGCAGCGCGCGGGTCGAGGATTGAACCGAGGAGACAAAATCATTCATCCGCCGATTAAGCCCCAGCTTGCGAAAAACGCAAGGCTCGCCCACCTTGCCCCCGCCCCCAATTATGGGTAATCGCGCACAAACATCTTTGGAGGCCCACCATGTCTGCACCCAAAAAAGTCGTCCTTGCCTATTCGGGGGGCCTTGATACCTCGATCATCCTGAAATGGTTGCAAACCGAATATGGCTGCGAGGTGGTGACCTTTACCGCCGATCTGGGTCAGGGCGAGGAATTGGAGCCCGCCCGCGAAAAGGCGATTCTGCTGGGGATCAAGCCCGAAAATATCCATATCGTCGATGTGCGCGAAGAATTCGTGCGCGATTTTGTGTTCCCGATGTTCCGCGCCAATGCCCTGTATGAAGGGCTGTATTTGCTGGGCACATCCATTGCGCGGCCCCTTATTTCGCAGCACCTTGTGCGGATTGCGCATGAAACGGGGGCCGATGCGGTGGCGCATGGGGCCACGGGCAAGGGCAACGATCAGGTGCGGTTTGAACTGTCGGCCTATGCACTCGACCCTTCGATCCGCGTGATTGCCCCTTGGCGGGAGTGGGATTTGACCAGCCGCACCAAACTGCTGGAATTTGCCGAGGCTAACCAAATTCCAATTGCCAAAGACAAACGCGGCGATGCGCCGTTCTCGGTCGACGCAAACCTGCTGCATACTTCAAGCGAGGGTAAAGTGCTGGAAAACCCAGCCGAAGAAGCGCCCGAATTTGTCTATCAGCGCGTTACCCCTGTGGAAAAGGCACCCGACACGCCCGAATATGTGGAAATCTCGTTCGAACGGGGCGATGCGACGGCGATCAATGGCGAGGCGCTTTCGCCTGCAACGATCTTGACGCGCCTGAACGAAATTGGCGGAAATCATGGCGTGGGCCTGCTGGATTTGGTGGAAAACCGCTTTGTCGGAATGAAATCGCGCGGCCTGTATGAAACCCCTGGCGGCACGATTTTGTTAGAGGCGCACCGCGGGATCGAGCAAATTACGCTGGACGCGGGCGCTGGGCATTTGAAGGACTCGATTATGCCCCGCTATGCCGAACTGATTTACAACGGCTTTTGGTTCAGCCCCGAACGCGAGATGTTGCAGGCGCTAATTGATAAATCGCAAGAGCACGTTACGGGCACGGTGCGGGTAAAGCTGTACAAAGGGTCGGCGCGCACGGTAGCCCGCTGGTCGGATCATTCGCTGTATTCCGAAAAGCATGTGACGTTCGAGGAAGACGCAGGCGCTTATGACCAGAAAGACGCGGCAGGGTTTATCAAACTGAACGCCCTGCGGCTGAAGCTGATTGCGACAAGGAACGCGCGGGTGAAGAAGGGTTAAATCTTATGCGGGGTTAGGCGCGCATAGTAGGGCAGCGCCGCCTCGCATAATTCCCCAAACGCCCCCGTCAGCGCGGGCAAATCCCCTTCAGCCGCTCCAAAGCCTGTCGATTTCCACACCTCGTCATACCAATGCGGGGCCCAGACCCCGTCGTATGGTTTGGGGCCAGCGGGCCATGACAGCATGGCTTCGGTGAAGGGGATGCCCAGCGCCGAACAAAGACGTGTTAGGGTTTCACGCGGCGCGCGGCGGATGTCGGACGAATCCACCACCAGCGGCGCTCCGCCTGTCATCTGCGCTACCTCATCAAACAATTCCGCCTGCTGAACAAAGCCGATATCGGCCAATGTCGGGGCCTCTCGTTTGCGGGCATAGCTGGCAATCACGCGCGCGGGATGGCGGATAAGAAAGACATTGGTCAGGTCTTTGATAAAACCCCGATCAAAGGCGGGGATCATGTGCATGGTCATGTGTTTTTGATAAAACAGGCTCTGACCCTGCGGAATAGGCCCCAAACATTGCGCCGCCACCTGCGCGGGGTCGCTGCTTTGGCTGGCAATCACTGCCTCTCGCATCGGGTGATCAATGCCTGTCGCATTCAGATATGCGCCATAAAACGGCTCGTCCACCACAGCGCAATCGCCGCGCGCGGCAAAGGAATACATCAGCGCGGTCGACAGATTGCGCGGGCCAGACCACATAGCTATACGCATCTCAGGCCCCAACCAATTCCTTATACAAACCGCGCAGGCGCTGGGTAACGGGCCCCATGTCACCGCTGCCAATCACCCGCCCATCGATACTGCCCACAGGCGTTTGCGCGCCAAAGGTGCCCGTCAAAAACGCCTCATCCGCGCTGTAGGTATCAACCAAGGTAAAGTTGCGTTCAAACACGGGGATGCCATTCGCACGGCACAGATCAATCACTTTTTGCCGCGTGATCCCGTTCATGCAATAGTCGCCAGTGCTTGTCCAAACTGCGCCTTTGCGGACAATAAAGAAATTGCAGGCGTTGGTTGTGCTCACAAAACCGTGGATATCCAGCATCAACGCCTCGTCCGCGCCTGCCTTTTCGGCGGCGATACAGGCCAGAATGCAGTTGAGTTTGCTATGCGAATTCAGCTTTGGGTCTTGCGTCATCGGCAACCCACGCAGGTGCGGCACGGTGGCCAGCTTAATCGGGCGGGGCAGTTTTTGGCGCGAATGCTCCATGATAATCGCCACCGTCGGCCCCTGCTGCGACAGTTTAGGGTGCTGGAAAGGGCGGGTCTTAACCCCCCGCGTCACCATGAAACGGGCATGAACATCATTGGTCATGCCATTGGCCTTTTGCGTGTCTAACAGCGCGGTTAGAGCCTGTTCTTTGGTCATGCCAATATCCAGATCAATCGCCTTTGCCGCCTCGAACAGCCGATCAAAATGCTCCTGCGCAAAGGCCCATGTGCCGTTGTACAGGCGCAGCCCCTCCCACACGCCATCGCCCAGCATGAACCCCGCATCATAGACGGAAACCAGCGCCTGCGCCTTTGGCACAATGCGGCCGTTTACATAAATCAAAATCGCCTCATTGCGGGCGTCTTCTTCGGCCTGATGGGTGGATACGTGATCTGTCATGGCAGTCTCCTTTGCGCGGGCACGCTACCCTGCGCGCGCGCCGTCACGCAAGCGTGTCTTGCCTGTGATCGATTAGCACTAAATGATAAGTCAAACCTGAAAGGACATCCCATGCACCGCATTCTTCTTGCTGCCCTGCTGTTGATCGCCCCTCTATCCGCCCGCGCCGATACTGCCATTGTGGCGGGGGGGTGTTTTTGGTGCGTCGAGTCTAACTTTGAAAGTGTCAAAGGCGTGTCAGGTGTGGTGTCTGGCTACACGGGCGGCGATCTGCAAAACCCCACCTATGAAAACCACGAAGGCCATTATGAGGCGGTGGAAATCACCTTTGATCCCAGCGTCATCAGCTATGACCAAATCATCGCCAAATTCCTGCGGTCAACCGATGTGGTGGATGATGGCGGCCAGTTTTGTGACCGCGGCTCTGCCTATCGCAGTGCGATATTCCCGCTGAATGCGGCGCAGGACGCGGCGGCCAAGGCCGAACTTGCCCGCGCGCAGGCCGATTTGGGGCAAACCATTGTCACGCCCATTCTGCCCGCCAAAACCTTTTGGATCGCCGAAGATTATCACCAAGATTACTACAAGGGCGAAAACATCACCCTGACGCGAGGCGGCGTGAAAACCCAAGCCGAGGCATACAAATTCTACCGCAAATCCTGCGGGCGCGATGCGCGCATCGCCCAGCTTTGGGGCGATATGGCCGCATTCGTGCATAAGGAGTAGCGCGTACAACTATTGGCTTTCTGTTCCCCTTCGGCTTTTGTAACTTAGGCCAAAGGGGATAGCTGTGAACACCGATACCGTCACGCCAATGATGGCCCAATACCTTGAGATTAAGGCGCAAATGCCTGATGCGCTGCTCTTTTATCGTATGGGCGATTTTTATGAGATGTTTTTTGACGATGCCGTGGCCGCGGCGGCGGCCTTGGACATTACCCTAACCAAACGCGGTATGCATAAGAACGAGCCAATTTCGATGTGCGGCGTGCCCTATCATGCCGCCGAAGGCTATTTGCAACAGTTAATCCGCAAGGGCTTTCGCGTGGCAATTGCCGAACAGATGGAAGACCCGGCCGAGGCGAAAAAGCGCGGCTATAAATCTGTGGTGCGGCGCGAAATTGTGCGCCTCGTCACCCCAGGCACGCTGACGGAAGAGGCGCTGCTAGATGCGCGCAAACATAATTTTCTGGCGGCCTATGCAACGGTACGGGGCGAATCGGCGCTGGCGTGGTGTGATGTATCCACTGGCGCGCTGCATGTAACAGCCTGCCCCATCGTTCGCCTTGGCCCCGAACTTGCGCGACTTTGCCCCAGTGAAATGCTGCTGATCGAGGACGAGGATGAAACCATCCGCACCATTGCGATTGAGGCGGGCGCGGCGGTGACAGACCTTTCCCGTGCCAGCTTTGATTCGGGCTCTGCCGAAAAGCGGCTGTGCACTGCGTTCAAAGTGGGCTCGCTGGACGCTTTTGGCCAATTAGACCGCGCCGAAATTTCGGCACTGGGTGCGGTTTTGGATTATATTTCCCTGACCCAGCGCGGCCAGTTGCCCCTGATGCGCCCACCTGTGCAGGAAAAACTGGGCGGTACCATGATGATTGATGCCGCAACACGGCGCAATTTAGAACTGGTTCAATCACTTAGCGGGGGGCGAGAAGGATCGCTGTTATCGGTGATTGACCGCACCATTACTGCGGCGGGCGGCAGGTTGCTGGAACGGCGGCTGGCGAACCCATCGTGCGATTTGGCGCTGATCCAACCCAGACATGCCAAAATCGCCCATTTTGTGGAAAGCCCTGCCCAGCGCGATGCATTGCGTTTGCTGATGCGCGGCGTGCCAGATATGGAGCGCGCGCTATCGCGCCTTGCGCTGGGGCGTGGCGGGCCGCGCGATTTGGGCGCAGTGCGCGATGGTTTGGGTACAGCGCAGCGTGTGCATTCTGCCCTGTCATCGCCAGAAAAAGCGCTGCTTGCTGGGGCAGGCCTGTATACCGAACTGTCCGAAACCCTTGTCACCGATCTGCCGCTATTCGCCCGCGATGGCGGTTTTGTGGCAGATGGGTATGACCCCGATTTGGACGAAGCCCGCCGAATGCAGGGCGATGGGCGCGGCATTATCATCAATCTGGAAAGCGGCTATGTGCAAGAAACGGGCGTGCAAAGCCTAAAGATCAAGCACAATAATGTGCTGGGTTATTTTATTGAAACCACGGCAGCGCACGGCGCGCGCATGATGGCCCCGCCGCTGAACGCGCGGTTTATCCACCGCCAAACCACCGCCAATCAAGTGCGCTTTACCACGGTCGAGCTTTCAACGCTGGAAACGCAAATCATGAACGCGGGCGCGCGGGCGATTGACATTGAACAGGTGCATTTTGCGCGGCTGGCCGATGAGGTGTTGCAAAACGCCGCGATGATTGCCGAAGTGACGCAGATTTTGGCCGAGATCGATCTGGCCACCGCTTGGGCCGAACTTGCAGCAGAAAAGGCTTGGAAACAGCCCATTTTGGACAATTCTTGCGCCTTCATCATCGAAGGTGGCAGACATCCCGTGGTGGAATATGCAATTGAACGTGCGCGGCGCGGGGCCTTTGTGCCAAACTCTTGCGATTTATCCAGCGGCGATACCCCTGCAATTTGGCTGCTGACAGGGCCAAATATGGCAGGGAAATCGACCTTTCTGCGGCAAAACGCGCTGATCGCGATTATGGCACAAGCGGGGTGCTTTGTGCCCGCATCGCGCGCGCATATCGGTCTGGTGCACCAATTGTTTAGCCGTGTGGGCGCATCGGACGATTTGGCGCGTGGGCGGTCTACCTTTATGGTGGAAATGGTGGAAACGGCGGCGATTTTGAACCAAGCGGGCGAGCGCGCTTTGGTGATTTTGGACGAAATTGGGCGCGGGACCGCCA
>CAXNEP010000004.1:0-20534 GCA_964200865.1 Cypionkella sp.
AACGTTCCAAATTCAGCCCGTTCCACAGGATTAAATCGGCATCCATCGCGCCAACCAAATCTTGCGGGGTGGGTTCGTACCCGTGAATCTCGGCCCCGGGTTTGGTGATGGATACGATGGTGGCATGATTCCCCGCCACTTGCGCCGCCATGTCAGCCAGCACGGTAAAGGATGTGACCACCTTAAACTCTTCGGCCAAAACGGGGCTTGCGGGCAAAAGCATGGCCACAGTTAGCAACAGATTGCGCATCATTCAGCTTTCCTCCGATATGGAATGATAATGAGAACGATTTGCGAAAAGTCAAGAGTTGCGAGCGATTCTCATCTCTTGAGGGGGAGGTTCAATCTGTGCTAAACTGCGAACATGAACACCGATGCCCAGCTAGAAACCGATTTGCGCGCCGAAGGCGTGCGGGTAACGCGCCAGCGCCTTGCGATTTTGCATGTGCTGCGCAGCGCCGCTGACCACCCCCGCGCCGAGGATATTTTGGCCCGCGCCAAAGAACAGGATCCTTCCGTTTCGCAGGCCACTGTTTATCGCACGCTGGCTATGCTGGAAAAGGCGGGCACGGTGCTGAAGAACGAATTTGACGGTGCAGGCGCGCGATACGAATTGGCAGGCGGGGCGCATCATGACCATCTGATCGATCTGGATACGGGCGAGGTGATTGAATTTCACTCGCAAAAGATCGAACGTTTGCAAGCAGAAATTGCTGCCGAACTCGGCTATGACATCGAATGGCATCGGCTGGAATTATATGGCCGTCGTCCAAAGGCGCGCTAAAGCGGCGATCACGCGGGTATCACGTTCGCTTGCACTGGGCGAAACATCTGCGCAAATCCGTTGCCCAAAGAGGATGCCTTGCGACATAAGCAAGTGACATCGCAGCGCATTGGAAAACATCTTGAAAAAGCCCGCCCTTTTGATTGCCGCCCTTGCGCTGATTGCGGCCCTATACGCGCTGCTGCATGGGCAATCTTTAGATTTAGACGGGTTGCGCGCAGGTCTGGCGCAGATACGGGTCTGGCAGCAAGATCACACGCTGGCTTTAGCTGCCATATTCTTTGCCACGTATGTTGCGGTCACGGCCCTATCGTTGCCAGTTGCGGTTTGGATGACCCTTGCCGCAGGGGCGCTGTTTGGCTTTTGGCAGGGGTTTGTCATAGTCTCTTTTGCGGCCAGCATTGGGGCCACGCTGGCATTTTTGGCGGCGCGCTATTTGCTGCGCGATATGGTGCGGGGGCGGTTTGGCGCGCGGCTTGCCAGCATTGACGCAGGCATCGCCCGCGATGGCGCGTTCTATTTGTTCTCATTACGGATGATTCCAGTTGTGCCGTTCTTTATCGTCAATCTGGCGATGGGGCTGACGGGCATTTCCACGCGCGCCTATTTTATCGCTAGCCAATTGGGTATGCTGGCGGGCACGGCGGTATATGTGAACGCGGGCACGCAACTGGGCAAGCTGACTTCGGTTTCGGGTATTGTCTCGCCGCCCATACTCATCTCATTCGCCCTGCTGGGCCTGTTTCCATGGATCGCGCGCATGATCATGTCATACCTAAACCGCCGCAAGGTTTACAAAGGCTGGACGCGCCCCGCCCGTTTTGACCGCAATTTGATTGTGATAGGCGCAGGCGCGGCAGGGCTGGTGTCGGCCTATATCGCCGCCGCCACCCGCGCCAAGGTGACGCTGATCGAGGCGCATAAAATGGGCGGGGATTGTTTGAATTATGGCTGTATCCCGTCCAAAGCGCTGATTGCATCGGCCAAGTTGGCCCATCAAATGCGCCATGCGGGGGCGTATGGCCTATCGGGTACCCCGCCTGTGATTGATTTTGCAAAGGTTATGGCCCGTGTGCATGGCGTGATCGAAACCATAGCACCCGCCGATAGTGTCGAACGCTATACGGGGCTGGGGGTAGAGGTGTTGCAGGGTTATGCCAAATTCATCGACCCTTGGACGGTGGAAATTGCCTTGAATGGTGGCGGCGTGCAGCGCCTGACCGCCCGCGCGATCATTATCGCCACGGGCGCGCGCCCCTTTGTGCCGCCTTTGCCAGGGATTGATGACGTGGGCTATCTGACATCCGATACCCTGTGGGACGCGCTGAAAACCCATAGCGCTGCGCCCAAGCGGTTGGTGGTTTTGGGCGGCGGGCCGATTGGCTGCGAGTTGGCGCAAAGCTTTGCGCGGCTGGGGTCTGACGTGACCCAAATCGAAATGGCCCCGCGCCTGATGGGGCGCGAAGATGCCGATGTATCTGCGCTGGTGCAGGCCTCACTGGCCGCAGATGGGGTGCAGGTTCTTACAAACCATAAGGCGCTGGCCTGCGGCGTCACCGATGGCGAGAAATGGATCGAGGTTGAGGCGGGCGGCGAGAAGCGGCGCATTGTCTTTGATGAAATTATCGCAGCCGTGGGCCGCGCCCCGCGTTTGACGGGTTTTGGGCTGGAAGAGATGGGCATCAAAACGGGCCGCGTGGTGGAAACCAACGACTATCTAGAAACCCTGTTTCCGCATATTTTGGCCGCGGGCGATGTGGCTGGCCCCTATCAGTTTACCCATACTGCCAGCCATCAGGCATGGTTTGCCGCTGTGAATGCCCTGTTTGGCACGTTCAAGCGGTTTAAGGCAGATTACCGCGTGATCCCTTGGGCCACCTTTACCGACCCCGAAGTTGCCCGCGTTGGCCTGTCTGAGGCAGAGGCGCAGGGCATCGCGGTTGAAGTTACCCGCTATGACATCGGGCATCTTGACCGCGCAATTGCCGATGGGTCTGCAAAAGGCTTTGTCAAAGTGTTGACCCCGCCTAAAAGCGATAAGATTTTGGGCGCTACAATTGTTGGCCCTCATGCAGGCGATCTGATGGCCGAATTTGTGCTGGCCATGAAGCACGGTCTTGGCCTGAACAAAATTCTGGGCACAATCCACATTTACCCTACCTTGGCCGAGGCCAATAAATTCGCCGCAGGCAATTGGCGGCGTGCGCATGTAAACCCGCGACTGCTGGCCATTGTGGAACGTTTCCACACTTGGCGGCGCGGATAGACGATTGATTATAAAGGAAAGACAAATGAAACGCCTGATCACCGCCGCAGCCTTTGCTGCCAGCCTTGCCAGCCCCGCCCTTGCCGATTGGCAGGCCACGCTAGACGGTGCGCGCGGCCAAACCGTGTATTGGAACGCATGGGGCGGTGATGCGCGCACCAATGATTTTATCGCATGGGCCAGCGCGCAGCTAGAGGCGGCTTATGGCGTTAAGATCGAGCAGGTCAAACTGACCGATACCGCCGAGGCTGTCAGCCGCGTTGTATCGGAAAAGGCGGCAGGACAGGATACGGGCGGCAGCGTGGATATGATTTGGATCAACGGGCCGAATTTTCTGGCGATGAAGGATCAGGGCCTGCTGCACGGCCCCTTTGTGGCCGATTTGCCCAATGCGAAATATCTTGATCTATCGCCCACCTCGCCCAATTCGGTGGATTTCACTACGCCTGTCGATGGGCTAGAAAGCCCGTGGCGGCTGGCGAAATTTGTCTTTACCTACGACAGCGCCCGCGTGGCCGCGCCGCCCGCCAGCATGGCGGAATTTGCCACTTGGGCCGCTGCCAATCCTGGCCGTGTGACGCATCCAAACCCGTCGGATTTCATGGGTGCAACCTTTTTAAAGCAGGCTCTGATCGAACTGGCCCCCGATGCTGCCGCGTTGCAGGCCCCCGTCACCGATGCCGCATTTGAAACCGCAACCGCCCCACTGTGGGCATGGTATGATAGCCTTCGGCCAAACCTATGGCGCGGCGGCGCGGCATTTCCCGAAAACCAATCGGTGCAAGATCAGTTGTTGAATGACGGCGAGATTGATATTTCCCTGTCCTTCGACCCTGCCTCGGCCGCCGCAGGTATTGCGCAGGGCCTATTGCCAGAAGCCACCCGCGTTTTTGTGCCCAAGGGTGGCAGTTTGGGCAATGTCAGCTTTGTGGCCATTCCCTATAACGCGGCGCATATTGATGGGGCAAAGGTTGTGGCGAATTTCCTGCTGGACCCCGCGACGCAGGCCCATATGCAAAACATCGAGGTGCTGGGTTCGTATTCAGTGCTTGACCCTGCTAAGCTGGATGATGCCGCCAAAGCCGCCTTTGCCGCCCTGCCCAGCGCCCCCGCCTTGCCAAAACTGGAAGAATTGGGCGCAACTTTGGCCGAACCCCACGCCAGTTGGATGACCCGTTTGGCCGAGGAATGGGCCAAGCGTTATACTAAGTAACGTGCGGGACAGCCTGCCAGAAAAAACCTTACGCGCGGCGGTGCTGGCCTTCGCCGCGCTGGCGCTGTTTGCGCCCATCGCCGCAGGGCTATGGCATAGTGCGGGCGCGGCGCTGGGGCATTTGCCTGCGCTGGGCCGAACAGGGCCAAACTTAGGCCCGCTGCAAGACGTGCTGGCGCAGCCCGGATTTGGCACTGCGCTGCGGCTGACATTAGTTACAGGGTTTGCCGCAACCCTGCTGTCATTGAGCCTTGCCATTGCGCTGGCCGCCGCCATCACGAATGGGCCTGCACGGATTATCTCGCGCATTTTGGCCCTGTTTTTGGCCATGCCCCATGCGGCAATGGCGGTTGGGCTGGCCTTTGTTCTTGCCCCATCGGGGTGGATCGCCCGCGCGCTGGCCCCTGTTTTGGGCTGGGCGCGCCCGCCTGATTTGGCATCGGTGAATGATGCCTTTGGTGCGGCGCTGATATTGGGATTGGTTATCAAAGAAACACCGTTTCTGCTGCTGGTTATCCTAGCGGCGCTGACGCAAATTCCTTTGCGCGCGCACATCCATACGGCGCAATCGCTGGGCTATGGGATGGGCGCGATTTGGGCCAAAGTCATCGTGCCGCAGCTTTGGCCGCTGATACGCCTGCCTGTCTATGTCGTGCTGATCTATAACCTATCAGTCATTGATATGGCGCTGATCCTTGGCCCATCTAACCCGCCAACAGCCGCTGTTTTCATCGCGCGGATGTTTTCCAGCCCCGATTTGGGGCAAATTATGCCTGCATCGGCAGGGGCAGTTTTGCTGGGAATATTGGCGGTGGCCAGTATTGCAGCGCTGTGGGGCGGCGCGCGCGCTATTGGCCGATTTGGCCCAATTTGGGTGCGGCGGGGTGGGCGTGGCGCATCCCTCAACTCCCTGTTCCTTGGCACAGCCATACTGAGCGGCGCGCTTTTGCTGCTGGGCGCGGCGGCGATGGTTTCGCTGGCGCTATGGTCGCTGGCGTGGCGCTGGCCTTGGCCCATGCTTTTGCCCGAAAGCCTGTCTTTCACCGCTTGGGCCAGCGCGCTGGGCGATTTTGGCCCTGCCCTGCACAACACCGCGCTGATTGCGCTGGCCAGCACGGCAATCTCGCTGGCGCTGGCGGTGGCGTGGCTGGAAACGCAAACCCCATCGCGGCGCGAGGCGCTAATTTACCTACCGCTGCTGATCCCGCAAATATCTTTTCTGTTTGGGATGAACACGATGCTGTTACAACTGGGAGCGCAGGGCAGTATCGGTGCGGTGATTTGGGCGCATGTGCTGTTTGTGCTTCCCTATATGATGATCGCGCTGACAGGGCCGTGGCGCGGGCTGGATCCGCGCTATGCGCATGCCGCAGCCTCGCTTGGCGCGGGCCGATTGCGCCAGCTTTGGGCGGTGAAGCTGCCGATGTTGCTGACCCCGATTTGCGCGGCAATCGCCATTGGCGTGGCGGTGTCTGTGGCGCAATATCTGCCCACGCTGTTCCTTGGCGCGGGGCGCATCGGCACGCTGACAACCGAAGCGGTGACGCTGGCATCTTCGTCGGACAGGCGGATCACGGGGGTGGTGACCAGCCTGCAAGCAGCCCTGCCCTTTGCGGCCTATGTGCTGGCATTCATCATCCCTAAACTTGCACATAGAAATCGACGCGCGTTGGAAGGAACCGCAGGATGAGCCTGATTTTGCAAGATATTTGCATCACCCCAAAAGGCGGCGCGCCTTTGTTTGCACCGCTGTCGTTGACCATATCTGCAGGGCAAATAGGCGCGGTGATGGGGCCATCAGGTGTAGGGAAATCTACGCTACTTGCGGCCATTGCTGGGCATTTGCCGCAGGGGTTTGCCCTAACGGGCGAAATCAACCTAAATGGCGCGCGCATGAACACTACCGCCCCCCAGTCGCGCCGAATTGGGCTGATGTTTCAAGACGCGCTCTTGTTCCCGCATCTGTCTTTGTCTGATAATCTGGCCTTTGGCCTGCCTGCCCAAATCAAGGGCAAGGCCGCGCGCAAGGCAGCGGTGGAACAGGCGCTCGCAGCCGCGGGACTTGCAGGAATGGGCGCGCGTGACCCGGCCACGCTGTCTGGCGGCGAGAGGGCCCGCGCCGCATTGATGCGCAGCCTTTTGGCCGAGCCACGGGCAATTTTGCTGGACGAGCCGTTTTCCAAACTGGACACAGCCCTGCGCGCGGGCATCCGCGCCTTTGCCTTCGACCATATCCGCGCGCGCGCGATTCCCGCCCTGATTGTCACCCATGATGCCAGTGATGCAGCGGCGGCGGGTGGGCCAGTTCTTAACCTTGGCGGGCAAGCGGGCTAAGCTGCGCACTGGCACGTGGGGGCAAGCTGTGGCAAGTTCGTAAAAACGGAGCGATTGACGCATGACGCAAAACCCAGCCACCGCGAAAGTTGCCCTTGTTTCGGGGTGTTCGGGGTTTATCGGCTATCATCTATGCGCGCGCCTTTTGGCGGCGGGGTGGCAGGTGGTTGGGGTGGACAGCCTATCGGCATATTACGATGTCACCCTAAAGCAGCGCCGCCAAGATATGCTGACGGCCCATAGTGGGTTTCTGGTGGTCAATGCCGCGATTGAGACGCCGAACTTGTTGATGGATGTGTTCAAAACCCATCGCCCAACGGCGGTGTTTCATTTGGCCGCGCAGGCAGGTGTGCGCCATTCTATCGATGCGCCGCGCAGTTATTTGACCAGCAATATCGACGGTACGTTTGAACTACTGGAAGCCGCGCGCGCCCATCCGCCGCAGCATATTTTGCTGGCGTCAACCTCGTCGGTTTATGGGGCGAATACGGCAATGCCCTACCGCGAAACTGACAGGGCCGATCATCAGGTTAGCTTTTACGCCGCCAGCAAAAAGGCCGTGGAAATGATGGCGCACAGCTATGCGCATCTGTATGAACTGCCCGTCACCGCGTTTCGGTTTTTCACTGTGTATGGGCCGTGGGGTCGCCCCGATATGGCCCCGATGAAATTTGCCAAGGCGATTTTGGCGGGCATGCCGATTGATGTGTATAACCACGGCGATATGCAGCGCGATTTCACCTTTGTGGATGATTTGATCGAGGCGATCATGCGCCTGATCCCGGCAGTGCCGCAGCGCCCCGTGGCGGGTTCGGTGCCAATGACAGGCGATAGCCTTTCGCCGGTGGCCCCGTTTCGGGTGGTCAATATCGGCAATTCCCGCCCGCTTGCGCTGCTGGATTTTATCGCCGCAATGGAACAGGCCTTGGGCGCGAAGGCGCAGCGCAATCTACTGCCGATGCAGGCAGGGGATGTTGCGGCCACTTGGGCAGATACAACGCTGTTGCAAAAGCTTACAGGCTATATGCCCAGCACCGATATTGGCGCGGGGCTTGCCGCCTTTGCCGATTGGTATCGCGGGTATCGGCCAAACACCTAAGCGTTAGGCAACGCGGTTGCCTGCCACCCATGTGCCGCGCGGGCTGGCCGTGCCTGCGATACGCGCCACGCGGATAACATCCGCCCGCGCGCCCAGCACCAGCGATCCACGATCTTTTAGGCCCGCCGCCTGCGCGGGGGCAGATGTGGCCGTGCGCACCCCGCGCGCCACATCGCCCCACAAATCGCCCAGCATCAGCGCCGCCGACAACAGGGCAGAAGGCACATAATCGGACGAGACGATGTCCAGCAAATCCATTTCAGCCAAAACATGCGCGGCCACATTGCCCGAATGCGATCCGCCACGGATCAGGTTTGGCGCGCCCATCATCACCGCAATGCCAGCCGCGCGGCAGGCGCGGGCAGCCTCTATCGTAGTGGGAAATTCGGCAAAATGCGCGCCGTGCCGCGCCGATGTTTCGACCTGCTCGGCTGTTGTATCATCATGGCTGGCCAGCACTGCGCCAAAACGGCGCGCCTCGGCTACGGCGGCAGCCTCGTGCGCTGCGCCAAGGCGGGCGGATACGGCCATTTGATCAGCGATATGGCTTTCAAATTCAGATTCGTTCAGCCCGTGCTTGCCGCATACATAGGCGCGCAATTGCGTCAGGTCGCGGAACTGCCGCTGACCTGGGGTGTGATCCATCAGGCTGACAATGCCGATGCGGTCTTCGGGGCCAAATTTGGCAAGCTCCGCGATGAGGGTTTCAGAACACACCTCGGCCCGCAGATGCAGAAAATGGCTGATCCGCAGGGCGCTTTTGCTGCGCAAGTCCAAAATCTCATCAGCCAAAAGGCGTGCATATTCGCCATAATTGGCCTTTTTGTTGGAAACGACCGAGCCCACCCGCAGCGCATCAAAAACGGTGGTGATGCCCGTACTGGCAAGTTCGCCATCATGGGCGATAATCGCGCTGGCATGGGGCCAGTTCACGCGCGGGCGCGGTTCGATGTGGCGTTCCAGATTGTCTGTGTGCAGTTCGATCAGACCTGGCATGACCAAATCGCCCTCGCAATCCAGCGCGCCTGCGGGCACAGTCTTGCCTTGGTCAATCGCCGTGATATGCCCATCTTCAAAGGTAATCGCGCCGCTGATCACTTCGCTGGGCAGAACAAGCGTGGCATTGGCAAGGATGGTTTTGGTCATAATCGAAACTTTCAAAGTGGTGTGGCGCGGTATGGTGGAAAACTGTCACAGACTTGTGACATTGGGCGGGTAGGCGGCGCAGCTATGATGAAGATGAACCGATATGCGATTTATTATGCGCCGCCAGCAGGCGCTTTTGCGGGCGCTGCGGCCACGTGGCTTGGTTGGGATTTGGCCAGTGGCTGCGCCGTGCCCCCTGCGGGCGTGCTGGGCGGGCAAGATATCACCCAAACCCCGCGCAAATACGGCTTTCACGCCACCATAAAGCCGCCATTTCGGCTGGCCGAGGGTGTGGATATTTCGCAGGTGCAGCAGGCCACCCAGCAGCTTGCCGCCAGTATGCAGGCCGTCACCCTGCCCGCGTTGAAGCTGACGCTGCTTGAGGGGTTCTTGGCCCTGATCCCTGCCGCGCCCAGCGCTGATTTGCAAGATTTGGCTGCCGAAGTGGTGCGCGCGCTTGACCCTTACCGCGCGCCGCTGACCATGGCCGAAATCGCCCGCCGCAGGCCAGAATTGCTGACCGCGCGGCAGCGTGAGTTGCTGGGTATATATGGCTATCCCTATGTTATGGAACAGTTTCAGTTTCATTTGACTCTGTCTGGCGCGCTGGCCGCCGAACAAGCCACCCCCGCCATGGCCGCCGCGCAAAGTCATTTCGCGGGCGTGATCCCGCAGCCCTTTGTCATTGCCGATCTGTGCCTGTGCGGCGAGGATGATCTGGGCCAATTCCACCTTTTGCACCGCTATCCCCTGACAGCCTGAAGCAATCGGGCGATGCCGATCTCGGGCGCACCGTCGTTGGAGACTTCGAGATACGGCACCCCCTCGGGCAGGCCCAAATCGGCGCGGGCAAGGCGGGCTTCGATATCGGCACGGCTTTCGCGGCCCCGCGCGGCAAGGCGCTGCGCGAGCAAGGCCGCAGGCGCGGTAATCAGCAAAATCTGCATTTGCGGAAATGCCGCCCGCGCCTGCGCAATCGCTCCGCGCGATCCGTTCAACAGCACTGTGCGCCCCGCCGCCAATGGGGCAAGCTGGTCATGGGGTACACCGTAAAACAGCCCATGCGCCTGCCAATGCAGCGCAAAATCGCCCACCGCTAAACGGGCCTGAAACTGAGCCTCGGAGCAAGGTTCAAACGGCTCGCCCTGCCCCGTTTGCGGGCGCGAGATAACGCGCTGCGCCCAATGCAGGCTGGGATCGGCGGCAAGTGCCCCCGCCAGCAGCGTATCTTTGCCCGCGCCCGATGGGCCGACGACAAAGAACAGCTTGCCGTGGGATGCCGAAGTCATGCGGCGGCCTTGGGGGTAAAGGCGCGCACATCGATCAGGCGGTCGCAGACGCGGTCACGCGCGCCTTCATCATGGAAAATCCCCAATATCGCCGCGCCGCGCGCCTTGGCCTCTTCGATCAGGCCCAGCACCACTTCGCGGTTGGCGGCATCAAGGCTGGCGGTGGGTTCATCCAGCAGCAGCGCAGGAAAGGGGTGGGCAAAGCCGCGCGCGATATTGACGCGCTGCTGTTCGCCCCCCGAAAAGGTGGTGGGGGACAATTCCCACAGCCGCTGCGGAATGTTCAGCCGCGCCAGCAATTCGGCAGCACGGGCGCGGGCGGTATCGGCAGGCACGCCAAGGTTCAGCAGGGGTTCTGCCACCACATCCAGCGTCGGCACGCGCGGCACCACGCGCAAAAACTGGCTGACATAGCCCAAAGTGTCGCGCCGCAGGGCGATAATCTGGCGGGGGCTGGCGGTGACAACATCCACGTTGCCCACATAGATACTGCCCGAAGCGGCCAGATAATTGCCCCAAACCATGCGCATCAGGGTCGATTTTCCCGCCCCCGATGCGCCAATCAGACCCACACATTCGCCCCGCGCCACGGCCAAATTGGCCCCTGCCATCACAGGAATCACCGCAGCGTTTTGGTTATGCAAAGTAAAGCTTTTGCAAAGATTTTCGATTTCTATCATGTCACACCTGCAAGACCGAGCTGACCAAAAGCTGCGTGTATTCGTGCTGCGGATCGTCCAGCACCTGATCTGTTAGGCCCGCCTCAACCACATGGCCGCCCTTCATCACCATCAAACGGTCGGCCAGCAGGCGCACCACGGCCAGATCATGCGTGACAATAATCGCCGAAAGGCCCATTTCGCGCACCAGCCCGCGCAGCAAATCAAGCAGCCGCGCCTGCACCGAAACATCAAGCCCTCCCGTGGGTTCATCCATAAACACAAGGCGCGGCGCAGTCACCAGATTGCGGGCAATTTGCAGGCGCTGCTGCATCCCGCCAGAAAAGGCGCTGGGGCGGTCATCCACACGGCCTGCGTCAATTTCCACACGGCCCAGCCAATCAATCGCCTTATCGCGGATGCCGCCGTAATGGCGCGCGCCGATGGCCATCAACCGCTCGCCCACATTGCCGCCCGCCGATACGCCCATGCGCAGCCCGTCGCGCGGGTTTTGGTGAACATAGGCCCAATCGGTGCGGGCAAGGCGGCGGCGTTCAGCCTCGCCCATTTGCACGGTATCGCGGGGGCCAGTGGCGGTTTCAAAAATGACTTCGCCCTGATCGGGGCGCATATGGCCTGCAAGGCAGGACAGCAGGGTGGATTTGCCAGACCCGCTTTCGCCCACAATGCCCAGCACTTCACCTGGATAAACGTCAAAGGAAATATCCGCGCAGCCAATGCGCGCGCCGTAGCGTTTGGTCAGGCTTTTAACCTGCAACAGCGGCTTATCTGCCGCAGCTGCAAATGTATGCGAAAGATCGGTCATTGTGCTGCCTTTCCTGCGGCTTGTGGCGTGCCAAGCGCGCCGACATGGCCAGCGGCGCGGCGGGTTGCGCAATAATCTGTGTCCGAACACACAAACATCCGCCCGCCTTGGTCATCGGTTATCACCTCGTCCAGATAGCTGGTGTTTGAGGCACATAAATCGCAAGCATGGTTGGCTTTGCTTGGGCTAAAGGGGTGGTCGTCAAAATCCAAACTGACAACATGGGTAAAGGGCGGCACGGCGTAAATGCGCTGCTCGCGCCCCGCGCCGAACAGTTGCAGCGCGGCATTGCCCGACAGTTTGGGATTATCAAATTTCGGAATTGGCGACGGGTCCATCACATAGCGCCCTTCCACCCGCACAGGATAGGCGTAAGAGGTGGCAATTTGCCCGTGCTTGGCGATGTCTTCATACAGCTTTACGTGCATCAGCCCGTATTCTTCCAATTCGTGCATCTTACGGGTTTCCGTCTCGCGCGGTTCTAAAAAGCGCAGGGGTTCTGGAATGGGCACTTGGTAAACCAAAATCTGCCCTGCTGTAAGCTGCGCCTCGGGGATGCGGTGGCGGGTTTGGATGATGGTGGCATCCGCCGTCGCCTCGGTCACAGCAACGCCAGCGGTGGCCACGAAAAACTTGCGGATAGATACGGCGTTGGTCGTATCATCTGCGCCTTGGTCGATAACCTTTAGCACATCATCAGGGGTCAGGCAGGCGGCAGTTACCTGCACTCCGCCCGTGCCCCAGCCATAGGGCATGGGCATTTCACGGCTGGCGAAGGGCACCTGATAGCCTGGAACAGCCACGCCTTTAAGAATGGCGCGGCGGATCATGCGTTTGGTGTCTTCGTCCAGATAGGCAAAGTTATAGGCTTGGTCGGTCATAGCAGGCCCCGCTGGAGAAGGCCCGCGCGCAGGGCGTCTGGGCCTGTAAAATGAATAGTGTCCATACCAAACGCCGCCGCGCCCGCGATATTGCGCGCCGAATCGTCGATGAACAGGCATTCGCGCGGGGCAAGGCCCGCGCGGTTACACAGCAGATCAAAAATGCGCGCGTCGGGTTTGATCACGCCTTCGCGGCCCGATACCACCGTCACGCCAAAGGCACGGCCAAGGCGGGGGTGTGCGGCCACGCCATGCGGCCACGTTTCGGCAGACCAATTGGTAATGGCATGAATGAAAAGCCCGCGTTCACGCAAATCTTCCATCGCTTGCCAGCTGGATTCGATTGCATTTGGTACAGTTACGGCAAAGCGGGTGGGATAGGCTGCAAATATAGCGCGGTCGGCGGCATCCTCGATTTCGCCCGCCAAATCGGCCCAAGCTGCGCCGCCGTCGGCGCGCAGGTTGCGCGCGAAAAAGTCGGTTCGCGCCAGAAACTCATCCACCGCTGCTTGGCTGCCCAAGTCGGGCAAAAATGCCAAATTTGGCTGCCAATCGACCAGCACATTGCCAATGTCAAACACCACGGCGCGCAGGGTTAGGGGCCCAGTCATTCGGCTGCCTCGCGCGCTGCAAAAGCCTCTGTACGCAGGCGGCGGATGAGTTCTAGTTCCGATTGAAAGTCCACGTAATGCGGCAGTTTGATATGTTCAAGAAACCCTGTTGCCTGCACATTATCGGCGTGCATCAGCACAAATTCTTCGTCTTGGGCTGGCGCGCCGATGTTATCTTCGCCCAGTTCTTGCCAGCGCAACGCACGGTCGCACAGGCTCATGGAAATGGCTTTGCGTTCAGATTGTCCAAAGACCAGCCCATAGCCGCGCGTGAACTGGGGCGGCACGGTTTTGCTGCCCTTAAATTGGTTGACGGTTTCACATTCGGTCACCTCGACCTCGCCAATATCAATGGCATAGCCCAGTTCGGGTATATGCATTTGCACGGCGACCATGCCAATGCGCAGCTCGCCCACAAAGGCGTGGGTGCGGCCATAACCGCGCTGGGTGGAATAGGCCATCGACAGGACAAAGCCTTCGTCCCCCCGCGCCAAAGCTTGCAGGCGCAGCGCGCGCGTGGTGGGCAGTTCCATCGGCTCGCGCGTTAAATCGGGCGGGGTTGCATCGCTGGGGATTTCGGTTTCGATCAGATCGTCGCGGTTTAGAAATTCCATCACATGCGGAATATGGGCAGGCGGGGTATCATTCTGCCCTGCCTCATCCTGCGCCAGCGGTACTTCGCCTTCGGCCATCAGGGTAAAATCCAAAAGGCGGTGGGTATAGTCAAAGGTTGGCCCCAAAATCTGCCCACCAGGCAGATCTTTGAAAGTGGCCGATACGCGGCGGATTACCGCCATACGGGCAGTGTCCACAGGGATAGACGCGCCAAAGCGCGGCAATGTCGTGCGATAGGCGCGGATCAAAAACACCGCTTCAATTAGATCACCGCGCGCCTGTTTGATCGCCAGCGCGGCCAGATCGGGGTCGTAAAGCGATCCTTCGGCCATCACGCGGTTTACGGCCAATGTCAGCTGCGCGCGAATTTGCGCCACGGAAAGGGCGGCAATACCCAAATCGCCGCGCCGTTCTTCGGCCAGCCATGCATGGGCGGCGTCAATGGCACGTTCGCCCCCTTTGACGGCAACATACATCAGATATCCTCCACATGCGTGCTGCGGGGCAGGCCAGCAACCTGATCGCCCGCAGTGAAAAAGCAATCAAACCCCAGCGGGAACAGCGCGCGGTTGGTCTGAAACGCCGCTGTTTCGGGCACGGATAGGAAGGCTTCGGTTTCAATTCCGGGGCCAGTCAGTCGCGCGCCATGGGCGGCAAGGGCGGGCAATTCCACGATTAGGGTTGCCGCGCGGTCGGGATAGTCAGGCAGGCCGATGGCAAAACGCTGGATAGGGTGCAGCGCGGCCCAAGTGCCGATGGCAAAGCTGGCGGCCCCTGCGTCAACCAAGGGCGCGCCCGTGTGAAAGGTGATCCATTCACGCAGCGCTGGAGTATCATGCGCGCCCGCCAGATGCACTGGCGTTGTGCCATCAAACAGCGTCATCGCCAGCGTTGCCGCCGCAGGTGACAATGGCGCGGGCGCGCTGGCCCCGTGCAAGGTTTCAATTTGGCCTGGCCGCGACAGCGCATTCAGCACCGCGCGAAACGCATGGGATGCTTGCACGGGCGCATCGGTAAAGCCGCCGATCAATGCATCGGGGGTCATTTATCTTCTCCTCGGACCAATGTGAAAAACTCGACCTTGGTGGCAGCGGCCTTTGCGGCGCGGGCGGCGCGGTGCGCGGCTTCATCGGCAGCAAGGGGGGCCAGAACTGCGGCGCGCAGGGCGCTGGATTGATCGGTTTGCAGCAGCGCATCTAATATTGCGGCGCGGGTCGCGTGGCCTTTGTCGCGGCCTTGCACGTGGCCATGGCCCACTTCGCCCGTGGTCAGGCGCAGCGCGCAGCGCGTCACTGTCACTTCGCCCAAATTAAACGGCGCACCCGTGCCGCCTGCCCGCCCCTGCACCATAACTGTGCCAATTTCAGCAGGGCGCAGCACCTCGTACGGCGGCAGAACTGCAAACAGCGCGCGCAAGCGTTCGGGTTTGGCGCGGGCCAACTGGCCCATCCATGCGGCGCGATCTGTGGGTTCGGGCGGTTTCGTCATGGCATCTCCGACATCTTGCGAAGTTGTCTAGAATACTATACAACTAGATAACTGTTACCGCGCTCTGCGCCAAAATGCACGTGAAATATTTATGACAAGCCCGCGAACCCCCATCTGGCAATCAATTGCGCAAACCTTGCAGGGCGAGATTGCGCAAGGCCATTATGCAGCCGGAGATAAACTGCCAACCGAGGCGGAATTGGCCCTGCGCTTTGGCGTAAATCGCCACACGGTGCGCCATGCCTTGGCCGATTTGGCACAGGCGGGGGTGGTCCATGCGCGACGCGGGGCGGGCGTTTTTGTCACCATCCGCCCCACCGATTACGCGCTGGGCAGCCGCGTGCGGTTTCATCAAAACATCCAAGAGTCTGGGCGCACCCCCTCGCGCCAGATCACACGGCTGGAATGCTTGCCTGCCAGCGTCAAAGAGGCGGCTGCGCTGCGTATGCCAACTGGGAACATGGTGCAGGTCATAGAAGGTATATCGCTGGCCGATGGGCAGCCCTTGGCCGTGTTTCGATCGTGCTTTCCTGCCGCGCGCTTTCCCGATTTTCTGGCGCATATGCAGGGGCAAAGCTCGGTCAGTGCGGCGCTGGCGGCCTGCGGTGTGCCCGATTACACCCGCGCCCAAACCCGCATCACCGCCAAACTGGCTGATACTTTGCTGGCACACGCCCTGCGCCTGCGCGAAGGATCGGCGCTGATTCGGACCGAGGCGGTGAATGTTGACCCTGCGGGTATACCTGTTGAGTTTGGCACGACTTGGTTTGCAGGCGAACGCGTGGCGCTGACGGTACAAAATCAAGACATAGGCAGCTAGCGCATCGCCGCAGCCCTGTCACAAATCCTTCACTTGTGGCAGATAGCAGCACATCGAAAAGGATACACAATGCCGCAAATCCCCCCTTTGCGCCTCACGGGCGCGCAGTGTTTGATCGATGGTCAGCTGATGGACGAGGCCCTGACGCTGGCAGATGGCCTAATCGCAGACGGAGCCGCGCGCGAGGTTGATCTTTCGGGCTATCTGCTGCTGCCCGCCATCATAGATCTGCATGGCGATGGGTTTGAACGCCACCTTTCCCCGCGCCCCACCGCGCCCTTTGATAAGCGCCGCGCGCTGACATCTGTGGCGGCGGAATTGGCCGCGAATGGTGTGGCAACCGCATGGCTGGCCCAAAGTTGGAGCTGGGAAGGCGGGTTTCGTTCTGCAGAGGCTACATTGGATTTGCTGGCCGCCCTCCGCGATGTGCGCGCGGGCCTGCTGGCCGATTGCCGCGTTCAGATACGGCTGGAAACCCATATTCCCCACGATTTTAACCAAGTGGCGCAGGCGGTTGCCGACTATGGCGTAGATTATGTGGTGTTCAACAACCACCTGCCCGAAGCGTTGGACATGGCGCAAAACCATCCCCACCGCTTTGCCAGCTGGGCTGCGCAAACCAAGCGCACTGCGGAAGAGATGTTGCAGATTGTGCAAACGGCAGATGCCGCTGGGGCAGATGTGCCGCGCGCTTTGGCGCAGCTTTCGAGGCGGTTTCAGGCCAGCGGCGTACACATGGGATCGCATGATGATGGCACGGCGGAAACCCGCGCCTTCTACCGCAACCTCGGCGCGCCGAACTGCGAATTTCCAACGACCGTGGCGGCCGCACAGGCTGCACGCGATGCGGGCGAACCTGTGCTGATGGGCGCGCCCAATGTGGTGCGCGATGGCAGCCAATCGGGCAATATTGCCGCGCAATCGCTGGTCGAGGCGGGGCTTTGTGATGCTTTGGTGTCAGATTATTACTACCCCGCCCTTGCCCAAGCTGCCTTCTATCTGCTGGATGCTGGCGTGGCGGATTTGCCCAGCGCTTGGGCGATGATTTCGGCCAATCCCGCCCAAATCGCAGGCCTGCATGATCGCGGCACTTTGACTGCTAGCAAACGCGCCGATCTGGTGGCCGTGAATGCCGAAACCCGCGCCGTCGAGATGACAATCTGCGCAGGCAGAATCGCCCATTTGTCGGGAGAGGCAGCGCGTCGGGTTTGGTCGGCAAGCGCGCTGTCATGATGAAAAGGGCACTCTTGGCCGAAATATCGTCCATCACCCCAATGGACGCTGTTGAACAGCGCGATTTGGATCGCTTTCGGTCTTTGGTCGAACAAGAATGCCCAATTTGGCGCGGCGCAGTTCCTGATGAACCTGATCCGCATCTGGTCAGTTATTTTCCTGTCATTGACCCCGCAGGGCCTTGGTTCTTGCTTGGCGCTCATCGCAAGTCGGGCCTTTGGTTACCGCCCGGGGGCCATGTAGAAGAAGGCGAGCATCCCCGCGAAACAGTTGCCCGTGAATGCCAAGAAGAACTGCGCAGTGCGGCCGATTTCTTACTGACATTTCCCCTTTTCTTCACAATCACGCAGACAAAGGGACTGAACCCCCATCACGATATGAGCCTGTGGTATCCTTTGCGCGCGGCATCGGATGGCGTTCTTGATTTCGACCAAGGCGAATATTCTGATATGCGTTGGTTCAACTTGACCGACCTGCCTTTTTCGCAAACAGATCCCAATTTTGGCCGCTTCGTTAAGAAAATCTTGGACTGCCTTGGAAAGGTAACTCCAAATGGCGGTGTTGAATCTGATGCGCGTTGAAGCGGTGATTGACATGGTCCAAAAAACAGAACGGCTTTTTTTGCGTCGCCCTATCTGTGCAGATTTGAACGCCTATACCGCCTATTGCACCAGCGCGCACGCTGCAATGACAGGCGGCCCTTTCACCCGCGCCGCCGCCTTTGATAAGCTGGCCGCAATGATCGGCCATTGGGAATTACGCGGATTCGGTAGGCTGGTGTTCTGCGATAGCGCCACCCTGCGCCCTTTGGGGCATGTGGGTGCGCTGCAACTGGACACGGAACATCCGCCCGAAATGAGTTGGACATTGTGGTCACCAGCCGATCAAGGCCAAGGCTTTGCCTTTGAGGCCGCGCGCGCTTATCTCGATTGTGCCAAGGCCGACTATGGGCTTGATCACCTTCTTGCCCGCATCAAACCTGACAACATCCGCTCGCTGGCGCTGGCCCAAAGGCTTGGCGGCATTGTGAACCCCGCCATTCCTGCGCCGCCGTGGTTTACCGATGCGGTCACTTACGAGTTTATTATGGCCGATGAGCCAGCAAAAGTGGCCCCTTAGCCCAGTTTATTTTGCCGATTGCCAGCCAATCAATTGGCTTGCGCGCGCCTTTGGATTGCACTGCGCGAAATACAAAAGCTGCCCTTGATGATACCGCCTATTGCTGGCTGCCAAAGGGTGTGGATCAAACCCATCGCGCAACGCCATACGGCGAAATGTTTCTGCGAAGGGTATGTCCAAGAAAAGGCTAAAGTCCCAGTTGGTGTGCAGCTCGTCTCGATGCAGGAAAATGCCATCGATCAACAGGACTGCATCGTTTGGAACAGGTGCGACCTTCGGATTGGCGCTGTCACTGTGGTGGTCAAACCGCGTCAGATGCACGGTTTCTCTCCCCGCGCGAAAAGGGGTGATCAGAAAATCCTGAAATTCAGCGTAGTTATAACTATCTAAGAAATAGCCAAGCGGGTCGTCTTTTCCCCTTTGGTACCGCAGGGCGCGGGGGTTGTGAAAACCGTCAATGCTGGCCCGTAGAACTGGCTTGCCATTGGCTGCAACCAAAGGGGCGAGTTTATCGGCAAATGTTGTTTTGCCTGCACCATCGACACCGTCAACGGCAACAATTCTTCGGCCATTCATGCACGCAATTTCGGCTGCGATAGAGGTTAAGCTGAGGTCTTCGACAGGGGGCGTTACGGGTTCAGCCGTCATACTTTTCCAAAAACGCCTCAGCCTTTAGGCTGCGAAAATCTATCAATGCGGCGCGCAAGCTTGCGTGATCCCAGTCCCACCACGCCAGCGCGAGCATCCGTTCAATCACCGCATCCGAGAACCGCGCGCGGATGGGGGTGGCGGGGCAACCTGCAACAATCATGAAAGGGGCCACATCCTTTGTCACCACCGCGCCGCTGGCCACAATCGCGCCAATTCCGATGGTTGTTTCGGGCTTGATGATTGCGCCGTGACCAATCCAGCAATCCGCGCCTAGCGTGGTGCGCCGCGCGGCGCGGGCGGCAAAAAATTCGGGGTCGTCTTGCGCATCATCCCAATAGTAGGATGAGCGATAGAGGAAATGGTGCTGGGCGGCGTTGGCATAGGGATGGTCGGTTGGCCCGATGCGCGTCATGGCCGCGATGTTGGAAAACCGTCCTACGGTGGTGTTGGCAATATCAGCCATACGGTCGCAATAAGCGTAATCTTCGAAGGTGGAATTGACCACAATCGAACCCTCGCCCACCTCGCAATAGGCCCCGAAGGTAGAGTTCACAATTTTGCAACCCTCATGCACAAAGGGCGCGTCGGCGGATAGTTTCGGCATTATTCGCCTTTAATCAATTTGCGGCGCAGCCAGCCTGAAAGGCTGTCCATCATCATCACCATTAGCACGATGAGGACCATGTAATAGGCGACTTCTTCCCAATCTTTTTGCGTCACAATTGCTTGGGTCAGCAGCAAACCAATCCCACCGCCCACAATGGCCCCGATAACTGTGGCGCTGCGGGTGTTGGATTCAAGGTAATACAAAACCTGCGCCAGCAGCACGGGCATCACCTGCGGGATCACGCCAAAACGCGCGCGCAGCAGGGCATTTGCCCCAGTGGATCGCACACCTTCGACCTGCTTTTCATCAATGTTTTCCAAGGCTTCGGAAAAGGTTTTGCCAAAGCTGCCTGTGTCGGTCAGCGCAATGGCAATCGCCCCTGTCATCGGCCCAGGCCCAAAGGCGCGGCTTAGAATAACTGTCCAGATCAACCCATCTACCCCGCGGATAAAGTCGAGCACGCGCCGCACAAGCCCGCGGGCCGCCCCAAAGGGGTTAAAGTTACTGGCCGCCAAAAACCCAATGGGAAGCGAGACGATAGCCGCGCTCATCGTGCCCAAAAAGGCCATCAAGATCGTTTCAAAAATGGCCCAAACCACCACGCCATGCTGCCACATGCGGTTGTTCCACCATTCAGACAGCATATAGCCAAAGTTGATGCGATTTTCGTCCACGCGTGGCCCGATGGTGGCCAAATAAGCCATTTCGCCCACGCCTTTGCCATAAAATGGGCTATCAAGCGTGAAAAACCACAGCTCCCATCCAGCCTGATATTTGAAGGTTTCCACCTTTGACCGCGAATAGCTGAACCGCCCCGCATCGGTGGTGACGGACACTTTGTTCGATGCAACCGAAATCCAATCAGGAATTGGCAAGGGGGCATCTATAACAGG
>CAXNEP010000005.1:0-20367 GCA_964200865.1 Cypionkella sp.
AGAAACTTCGCCGCTTTTTCAAGCCTATGTTAACGAAATGTTTGGCGGTGGTGGCGTCGATTCTGATGCAGCACAGGCCGCTATCCAGGGCGCTATTTCAGAACCGCAGGCTAGCCTGTTTCGTTTTCAAACTTTGCAGTCGAATGGTGATTTGGATCAGGCGTTGGCGCTGTGCCGCGATTTGGTGGAAGGCAAATTGGGAAAGCTAACGAACGGAGCGCGGCGAAAGCTGCTGCGCGAGCCTGTAGCGCGCCTTATGGCAAAAGATCTGCTGCCTGAAAGGACCGTCGAGCATAGTTTTGTTGCGGGAGGGCGAATAGGTTATGTGGTTCATAGCAGCCTGCCTTTTGTAACGGCGGGCTATGCCACCCGAACACAAGGCTTTGCCGATGGGCTACGCCGTAGCGGGCAGGATATTGTAACCTTCACCCGACCTGGATTTCCGCTTAATATAAATCGCGATCTATCAGCAAGTGACGTGCCATTGATCCAAGAGATTGATAATGTTGTGTATCACCGCATTCTCGAACCGATTGATCGCGCCGAGTTGCCCAATGATTATCTGCGCCTTGCCGCGGACGCATTGGAGAAAGCCTTTGTGGCCGAGAACGTCAAGACAGTAATCGCCGCATCCAATTATGTGTGTTCGCTTCCAGCAATAATTGCTGCGCGTCGACTTGGGCTGCCTTCCGTGTACGAAGTACGTGGATTTTGGGAGATATCGGCAAAGTCGAAGGACGAAAGCTTTGGTCAGACGGCAGATTTCGCAACCCGCGTTGAGATGGAAAGTTTGGCTGCCCGTGCGGCGGACCGCGTATTGACTTTGACCGCTGGCATGCGGGAGGAGTTGATCCGCCGAGGTGTAGAGCCTGAACGCATTTTTCTTGCACCTAACGGCTTTCAACCGACCATGATCAATCAAGAGGCTGATCCGCAATTAATGCGTAAGCAGCTGAATATCCCTGAGGGTTGCCCTGTGATCGGCTATATCGGGTCGATCACGCCTTATGAGGGGCTTGAAGATCTTGCAACCGCCTGTGTCGGATTGCATGAACGCGGCTTAGATTTTCGACTTCTCTTGGTGGGTGATGAAAAACCAAGTAAAGACCTAAGTGTTGGAATAACAGAGCAGATCGTCGCTACATTTGCCAAGGCAAAGATATCCGACAAACTGATTATGACAGGACGTGTACCATTTGAAATGGTGCCAGACTATTACAGCATCGTCGATATTGCCCCGATACCTCGCAAGCCCTTTGAAGTCAGCGAGCTTGTTTCGCCGATAAAGCCATTGGAGGCGATGGCCTTTGAGACCGCACTTGTGGTCTCAAGCGTAGCGGCACTGACAGAGATCGTGACCGACGGTGTGAACGGTTATGTATTCGAGAAGGGAAACATCGAGGCGCTGCGCGACACGTTGGTGCGCGCGATTACCGATCCTGTCACGCGCCAGCAGATCGCTGCAGAGGGCAAGCGTTTTGCTTTTCAAGAACGCGTTTGGGAAAACATTGCAAAAAAGGCCACCGAGTTCCTTTTCCGCAACTAAAAAGTTTAAGATTGCCTATGGCAACCTGATAAGTTGTTTTTTTGTTGCATCTTCTGCGCGACTAAGTGACATATGCTAGGGATTCGCAATTCTGGCAACGTATGGACCGCGTGGGTATGATCAAGAAGATCAAGATTTTAAGTGTTTTCGGTACACGGCCAGAAGCGATAAAAATGGCCCCGTTGGTCATTGGCCTGGCGAAAGCGCCTGATATCGAGTGTCGAGTATGCGTAACAGCCCAGCACCGCGAAATGCTGGATCAGGTACTGACACTTTTTGATATCGTCCCTGAATACGATCTCAACCTGATGAAACCCGGACAAGGCCTGCACGATATAACTGGCGCTGTGCTGAGTGGATTGAAACAGGTTCTGGAAGATTTCAGACCTGATTTGGTTCTGGTACACGGCGACACGACCACGACTTTGTCTGCGTCACTTGCGGCTTATTACGCGCAGGTGCCCGTAGGCCATGTTGAAGCTGGACTTCGGACGGGTAATATTTATTCGCCTTGGCCCGAAGAAATCAACCGCAAGATTACCGGTGCAATCGCAGCACTGCATTTTGCACCTACTGAGAAATCGCGTGCCAATCTGCTTTCCGAGGCGGTACCATCAGAACGAATAATCGTTACTGGAAACACCGTAATCGACGCCCTGCAAATGGTTGTGACCAAGCTGGAACAAGATAACAGTTTAGCGGCCTCGATGCAGTCGGCGCTGCCCTTGCCTGCTGGCAAAAAGATTATCCTTGTTACTGGGCATCGCCGCGAAAGCTTTGGCGGCGGCTTCGAGCGTATATGCGAGGCGCTTGCGCGTTTGGCTGAAAACCCCAACACACATATCGTATATCCAGTGCATCTGAATCCAAACGTGAAAGGCCCGGTTGAGCGACTTCTGTCAAACTATCCCAACATTCAGCTGATTGCGCCGCAAGATTACTTGCCGTTTGTCTATTTGATGAGCCGCGCAGATATCATCCTTACAGACAGTGGTGGTGTACAAGAGGAAGCGCCCAGCCTTGGAAAGCCAGTGCTGGTTATGCGTGATACGACAGAAAGGCCCGAAGCTGTGGAGGCTGGAACAGTACGTCTTGTCGGTACCGACAGCGAGTTGATCGTGGCGGAAGTATCGCGATTATTGGACGATCCGCTGGCCTACAAGGAAATGAGTATAGCGCATAATCCCTATGGTGATGGCAATGCTTCAGGCCGCATTTTGGAGGCAATCCGAAAATGGGGACAGACAGCTTTAGCAACTGACCTGCGTTAACGTCACTTAAATCGGAGACTATAATTTTGGAAAAACATACCTTTGGAACAGTTGCAATCGTTGGATTGGGTTATATTGGGCTTCCAACAGCTGCGGTGTTTGCTTCTAGAAAGCTTAAGGTGCTGGGCGTAGATGTGAACCAGAAAGTGGTGGAAACAATAAATCGCGGTGATATCCACATTATCGAACCCGATCTGGATATCGTGGTGCGGGCTGTCGTTTCCGATGGCTACCTACGTGCTTCGACGACGACTGAGCCAGCAGATGCCTTTATTATCGCAGTGCCGACGCCGTTTAAGGGTGATAACCACGAGCCCGATCTAAGCTATATCGATGCCGCTGCACGGGCTATTGCGCCGGTTTTGGCCGCTGGAAACCTAGTTATTTTGGAATCCACCTCTCCAGTAGGCGCGACCGAGCAAGTTGCCGCTTTGCTTGCCGAAGCGCGTCCTGACTTAACTTTCCCGCAAACGCATGGCTCTGAAAGCGACATCCGCGTTGCCCATTGTCCAGAGCGTGTGTTGCCCGGGCAGGTCATGAAGGAATTGATCCTAAATGACCGCATCATTGGCGGTATGAGCCCAAAATGCAGCGAGCGTGCAACTGCCCTGTATAAGACTTTCGTTCAAGGCGAGTGCATCGCGACTGATGTGCGCAGCGCCGAAATGTCTAAGATCACCGAGAACAGTTTTCGCGACGTAAATATCGCCTTCGCGAACGAGCTGTCGCTGATCTGCGACCGTATGGGTATGGATGTTTGGGAAGTCATCCGCTTGGCCAATCGGCACCCTCGGGTATCAATCCTAAATCCCGGCCCAGGAGTGGGCGGGCATTGCATCGCAGTCGACCCTTGGTTCATTGTGGCAGCGTCACCCGAAGAGGCAAAGTTAATCCGCACCGCACGCGAGGTTAATGACGGCAAGCCGCACTGGGTTTTGGAGAAAGTTGAACAAACCATTGCGGCCTATTTGGCGCAGCACCCGAACAAGACACGCGAACAGGTGACAATAGCCTGCTATGGGTTGGCTTTTAAACCAGATATTGACGATCTGCGCGAAAGTCCTGCCTTGGCTATAACCCGCCAGTTGGCGGCGCGGCATCCTGGAAAGGTTTTGGCCGTAGAGCCTAATTTAGACGCATTGCCCAATTGGTTAGAGGGTTTGTCATTTGCGACGCTGCACGAAGCCCAACAACTTGCTGATGTCAATGTGTATCTCGTTGCGCATAAACCGTTCAAAGGGCTGACGACGGCGGGCAAATTCTATGTCGATACAATTGGTTTGTTCTCTGGCAAAGGAACTGGGAAAGTCTAGGCAGAGCAGCGCATATTTCATGCTGATATGAACTGCTGCCGATGCACCAAGGTCTTAGCGGCTCAAGGCGACATGGCTTCTGCAACTCTGCGGTACACGCTTGTGTCTGCGAACGCGCAGCACCCCTAAAGCCGCGGCGATACGCTTTGTATAGATAGCCAGCGTCCTGCAAGGCGCTGCTCAAGAGGCGACAGACGATCTGTTACAGTCGATTGAACAGACAGTGCCAGATCCTCAAAGGCGGATGTCGCCCGATCTAATGCATCTTTATGGGCAGTGCTGCCGATGGGGGCAAACCCCGCGTCGGTCATTGCGCTGCGAAAACGGTCAAATATCTGGGCGCGGGCCATGTCGGCGTCTGCTGGCAGGTCAGGCTGGACGTTCAACATCACCGACGCCTGCGCAGGGGCAAGATGAACCATCAGGTCGGTCAAGCTTTTGTAGGCGCGGTTGGCGTGGCGGATACGGCCAAGCGGCCCAGCGGTGTTGATTGCGGCAAGCGATATCTCCATCTCGGCAAAATTGGATGCGGCGGATGCGGCATGCAGATCGTGCCGTCCCCCGATGCCAAGGCCGCCGCAGTTGTTCGGATCATTCGGGCCCGCGTCACTGGCAAAGATGGTGTTATTGTCCAAAAACGCAAACATCCGCTGACGATCCGCCAGCACGCCCTGTATTGCGATGCGATAGCGCGCACTTTCCGCGACCGATAACATACCGCCATCAGCGACGCGTTGCATCAAGGCAGACTGCGCGTGATCGGGGCCAGCCATGTTGTGGGGGACATCAATCGCGCCATAGCGCAAAAGGGCGGCAATCTTTTGGGCGACTTCGTCTTTTGTCATCGGCTGCCATGGCTCGCGCCAAATCAGTATGGCAACGGGTAAGACCACGGCGCATGCAATTAGTGCCAATATCTTGCGGATTATCGGCATGAGGGGTCGTCTGCTTCAAGATCATCGCAGCATTCGCCCGCCGCGTTGAACCGCGCACAGGCGGAACCTGTTGACGGGCAGGCAAATCCGGGAATTTGCGGGCTTCCATCGGGGCAAAACAGGGTTTCGATCCCCCCGCAGCTTGTCGGGCCAAGGCGCACCATGCCAGCGTTTCGGCATTCGCAAACTCCATTTCTCAGTTCTGTTGTTGCCGCATCGCAGGCTGGCCCCGTGTCTGCGTCTGCGGAACTGTTACCGCCTGTGCCACTGGTGTTTGTATCGCCATCGCCGAGCACTGGGCTTTCGCAGCCAGACGGGCCAAGTTTTGTTCCTTTTGGGCAGGCGCAAGCGGTATTTGACAGCCGGTTCATGTCTTTGAACCTGCACTGGCAGGCATCCCCACTACGGCGGGTGGTTTTGCTATCGCAAACAAGAGGCGGCGCGGGCACAAGCGCGACAGAACAGGCGCGGTTGTTTTCGGGGTTAGCATCCGCGAAATCGTCCAGACCCAAAAGTGCCAGCGCTTCGGGTGGTATATCTGACTGCAAGGGCGGCAAACCTGCATCAGCGACAAACTGTGTCAGCGCGGCCAAAGTGGTGGGGCCAAAGTCGCCGTCAATGCTGCCAACCTGATACCCCGCACGGTCAAGCGCGTCCTGCAGTGCCAAAGTGCGCGCAGCGGCATCGCTGCCAATCCCGATGGTTGTACAAAGCTGAACTTTGCCTGCTGGTGCCTGCGGGCGAAGGGCAAGATCAAATGCCACTGGCTGACCGAGGGGCAGTTGACAAAGGGCCTGCCCCGCAGCCATCGGACTGCATTCCACGCCTTGTACAAGGATACTTGCACCAAAGTCTGCCGAAAGTGTTGTCGTAACCAACCCTGTTTGACGACCGCTGATCTGCATTAACCCAGAACATATTGCGCCCGCGCGCGGTCTTTCGCATTCCTCAGAAAGCGTCAGGCTGATCGCTAGGTCATCCTGCGCTGCGGGATTTTCGGGGCTATTGGGCGCGCAAGACGCTGGCAGATGAACACGTTGGTTCGATAAACAACAGGTGGCAAGATCGCCGCCATCGGGTTCCAGCCCGACCACCGCCATGGTGACTTGCCGCCCCTTTGGGTTGGGCAAGGAAAATGTCAGGCTTCCATTCTCAGGCAGGTTTTGCGCGGCCGTTCCTTCGTCTGGCAGGCTGATAACATAGCTGACCCCAGGTGGTGATTTTGGGCCGGGTCGAAGCGTTATGATCGCCTGCCCATCCGCGGAACAGCTTTGTTCAACCGCCAGAACGGGGCAAGCCATGCGGGAATCGCCCAAGACCGCACCCCCAGCCCAGATCAGCACCAAAGAAAGCTTGATTGCAGTGCCAAGACGCAGCATTCTGCAAGCGTGTTTTAGGCTGGCAAAGGGTATTGTCATGCGATCACTGGTCTTATTACTTCTGTCGGCGTTCAGCCTGCTATCAGTTGCATCACAAAGCAAGGCCTGCGATTTGTATGACGATGGGCTGGGGCAGGTTTGGCCCGAAGCTTCGCGCGATTTCTGGTATGAAACAAGCCAAGGGTCGCGGTTGATGTTGGAAAGCTGGTATCGGGCGCTGCCGCGCGCAGATGACGGCACACCCTTTGCCGCGCGCAATAATGTGGCCCGCTACGGGTTCGAATTCTGTGATGATAAAGCCCCCGATCCGATTGGCTTTGTTCTGGACAGTGATGAAACGCGCGCTCCTGCCGTTGGGCTGACCTGTGCCGCCTGTCATTCTGGTGTGCTGACGGATGGCAAGAACCGCTTTACCGTGCATGCGGGCAGCGCCAACATGGATTTGCAAAGCTACACCTCGGACCTTTTTGCTGCGATGAAAAAGGTATGGTCTGGCCCGTTTGAAACGGCAAAGAATAGCCCCAATTGGCAGGGCTTTGCGGGTGCTGTTTTGGGGGCTGATGCAACGCCAGATGCGCGCAAAGCCCTGCATGATGACGTTTCTGCTTGGCTTCAATTTCGCCGCGATATTCAGGCGAGTATCGAGGATGGCGGGAATTGGGGGCATGGGCGGCAAGATGCGGTACAAGTGATTTTGAACACTGTCGCCACGCTTTCAGACAGTAAGATCAGGGGTGGCTTGCCTGCATCGACCGCGCCCGTATCGATCCCGCATGTCTGGCTTGCACCACATACGGGCCGCGTTCAATGGAACGGGTCGGCCTATAAATCCAAGGATATCGGAATTGCGGGGCCGATCAGCACGGGGGCCATGATTCGCAATATCTCGGAAGTGATAGGGGTTTTTGGCGACGTGCGACTTCCAGATTATGCAGCACTGGCAGCGGGCGATGATTTGTCCATCGAAAGTTCAGTCCGCTTGGGAAATATGATCGGTCTAGAGCGTGCGCTGGGCGAGGTTACGCCGCCGATTTGGCCCGAAGTTTGGGGCAAGGTTGACCGCGATAGTGCCGATTACAAGGCGGGCGAGGCGCTTTACCAGCAACATTGCGCGGCCTGCCATGCGCGCATCGACAGGACGAAACCCTTTACCGAAATACTGGATGCTTCTGGCCTGCCGCTGGTCAATGATCCTGTGAACGGCGCGCCATTTGTGCGGGTGGTCAATGCCTTTGACATCCCCGCCGAAAGTGGCCCCGTCGTTGGAACCGACCCGATGATGGTCTGCAATTCAATGACCCATGCAAGCTGGTCGGGCAAGATGACAGCTTTCACCAATGTCTTTTCCGCCTTGCAATCTTATGCGATGAACGGCGTGACAGGGATAAAGGTCGAGCGGTTTCCCGTTGGCACAGAAACGCTGCGGCTGATCGAAGATATGTCGATCCGCATCTTGTGGGATAAGCAGGACGAGATCACAGCCGTTCAGAAAAGCGATCTTGCCCGCCAGACGGGGGATTTCTTTGGATGGTTTACGGGCGATGATATGCAGGTCGAAGGGGGCGATTGGGTGATCGCTCAGGCTGAAAAGGTGCCAACCCCCACACCTGTCACCCACGATTTGGATGATCTGGACGAAGTGCGCCGCATCTGCGCCCAGCAGCTGGATGTGCAGCGCCTGAGTGCGCCCGATACCCTAAGCCCAGGATACAAGGCTGGCCCCTTGGCAGGTATCTTTGCCACCGCGCCATACCTGCATAACGGTTCAGTTCCAACGCTGGAAGCCCTGCTTTTGCCGGCTTCAGAACGGCCCACCCGCTTTGCCGTGGGCGATGTGGCGTTTGATCCGCTGACCATCGGCCTTGGCCAACCGCTGGAAGGCGGGACATGGTCAGAGTTCAATGTGACCAATGCCGACGGCGCAGTTACGGCAGGCAATTCAAACGCAGGCCATGCCTATCCCGCAACCCCGCTTGACACCGCGCAAAGGGCGCAGCTTCTGGCATATCTTAAGGGTCTTTAATCCTTGGCTGCTAATCGCCCATAGACGCCACCGAAAGGCTGACCGCGACCCGCACAAGTTCGGTTCGGTTGCGGGTACCCGATTTACGGATCAATGCTTTCATCTGGCTGTTCACAGTTTCCAGCGAACGCCCCCGCATATCAGCGATTTCGCCGTTGGTGTGGCCTTTGACCACCAGTTCCAGTACCGCCATTTCGCTTTCGGTCAAGGGAAAGAACCGCTGGATGATTTCGGGGTTCACTGTATGGGCACGCTGACTATCCAACAGCGAGATCAGGAAAGTCCCATCGCCAAAGCGATCAAGTTCTGGGTGATTGCTGATCGGGCTGACTTCCATAAAAATTCCAGTCTTGTCTGACTGTCCTGCCAAAAAGGCCGCCTCGCGCAGGGGGCGCGCGCCAAACTTGCCGTGATCGCGCGTCGATCGAAGCAGGCTTTGCATATCCAAAGGCAGGTTTTCCACCCGCAACATCTGTGCGCCCCTGCGCATCAGCAGAAACTCTTCGCAGAGCGAAATAAACTCGGCATTGCCGTATAGAACGTCGCCAGCAGATTTTACAATTCCGATCCCAAAAGGCACAGCTTCCAGCGCGCTGACAAGTGCGCGCTTCTGGTCTTCGTTGGCTTGAAACGCCCTCCCGATGGAAAGTGATTTTGCGACATGTGGCAAAAGCCCCTGCACCAGTTGCCGCGCAGGTTCGCCAATTGGCCCCTGATCTTGGCGAAACTGAAGGGCAAAACGGTCCATCGCCGAAGTGTCTTTCGACAATAGGGCACCCGCGCGATAATGCACGCCAAAGTTCATCATCGCCTGCTGGTTCGGCTTGCTTTCCAACTCTGCGCGAGAGGCGTAAAGATCATCGCAGCGGATCAGATTGATTTCGTCACCCATGGATGACAGGCGTGCGAATTGCCCCTGATCATTCACTTCGTGCGCGTTGTGGGTTTCGACATACCAACCAACAAGTGACAAGTCATAGATTTCAGAGCAGTAGCGCAGTGTCACGCGTTCCGTTATTCCTTGCGTCTCGCAGTCAAAAATCATCGCGCCGAATGCGCCCGATGCACGCGCGATGTCTTGCAAGACCACGCGCCAATCGCGTGGGTTCATCGCGCAATCGTAGATGCGGTTGACAAGTTCGTGCAAAGCTTGGTCTTTCTTCAACTTACCCGATAGTACCCTGTTGCATTTACTCTTTCATTGCAACGCAAAAACCGCATTATGATTTGGTACGGAAATTGCATCCCATGCAGCAGGGTTGCCATGATGACAGCGGGGGCGAGGCCATGAAGTTTGCCATGATTGCAGCGGCTTTGCTGGTTGCACTGCCTGCCCAAGCGCAAGAGGCATTGGTCGATGAACTGCGGCGAGAAAATGCGCAGCTAAGGGCGGAAATCGCCGCGCTGCGGGCCAAGGGGGCGGGTCAGTGCGATGCGGGCGCCGCGTTTGGGGCAGCTGATCAGACCGTCACCCTTTTGATGCAAAAGTTGTCGCAGTTGCACGATGATTCTGCCGTGGCTGCGCTTGGGCCGCCGCCATCGCCCATCGTGCTGCCAGATTCTGTTCTGGGTAGTCTTGTGCCAAACCAGTATATCCTAACATTGGCCGATGGATTTGGTCCAATTGGCGGGCCACAAGATGCTGCCAGTGCCTTTGGCCTTTCGCCCGATCAAGTGTTATTCACCTATTCCCGCGTGCTGAACGGATTTTCCGCCGTGCTAAGCGATGCAGACCGCGCGCGCCTTGCCGCAGATCCCCGCATTGCAGGGGTCGAGCAGGATGGTTTTGTCTTTCCCGCGCAGGAAACCGCAAGCGTTGCGCCATCTGGCGCGGATGTGGCCGCGCCCCTTTTGCCGCCCAGCCCCGATTTTGTGGATGTCTATGTCTTTGACAGTGGCATCCGCGCAGGCCATTCGGCGCTGAACGGGCTGGTGGGCCAAGGTTTCACCAGCTTTCGCAATGGCATCGGCACCGAAGATTGCAACGGCCACGGCACCCATGTGGCGGGGCTGGTCGGCGGGCGGCAGTTTGGCCAAACCGCGAAGGCCCGGCTGATTTCAGTCAAGGTGTTGGACCGCGACAGTTACGGCGATGTCTCCACCCTTATTGCGGGCGTGGAATGGGTGTTGGCGCAGAAAGGCGCGCGCAAAATTGCCAACCTGTCACTGACAAGGCTAGACCCTGCACCTGTGGGCGAGGCGCTGATAGACCGCGCGGTGCTGGCGCTGATGGATGCGGGCATTCCTGTGGTGGTGGCGGCAGGCAATTCGGCATCTGACGCGCGGCTATACTCGCCCGCGCGCCTGCCAGAGGCCATCACGGTGGGCGCGATGGATGGCGGAGAATTGGCGGCAAGTTCCAATTCGGGCGAAGGGGTGGATTTCTATATCGAGGGGGCCAAGGTGCCTTCGGCCTCGCTGGCGGATAGCTGCGGGTATGAACGGATGACGGGCACATCGATGGCCACCGCGCGGGTTACGGGGTTGGCGGTGGATGTGCTGGCGGGCGGCGTTGCACCCGAAGAGCTGGCGCAGGCGCTGGCCGATCAGGCCAGCCTGCAAGACACAGGCGATTTCGCGGGCGAGGTGCAACGAATGGTGCTGACACCCTTGGCCAGCGCCGAGGCGGAGCTGTGCGACGGCCAAGGGCGCGAGGTGCAGCCAACCCCGCCAAAGGGCGGCTGAAGGTGGCAATTTACGACGCAGATCGTACTGTCTGGCGCAGCAACACTGCGCGCGGCGTTCTGGCGGCGGCGGTGATTGCCCTTGCGGCCTTTGTTGGTTTTCAAACCGCCCCCAAATTCTATATGGCCGAAGGGGCCGCGCGCGCCAATGCGACGCTGGCACTTACCGTGCAGGCGCTGGATGGGCATTTGCGCCGCTTTGAACAGGTGCCGACTTTGCTGGCCGAAAGCGACGGCGTGCGGCGGGTGTTGCAAGACCCGAGTGAACCCGTGGCGCGCTTAACCCTTAATCGCTGGCTTTATGAGAAAAAGGCCAAGATTGATGCCTTGGACGTTTACGTGATGACACCAGACGGCACGACCATTGCCGCGTCGAACCACGATCGAAAAGACAGTTTCATCGGCCAAAACTTTAGCTATCGGCCCTATTTTCAGGGCGCATTGCAGGGCAACTTGGGGCGCTATTTTGCGGTAGGAACCACCTCTGGTGTGCGCGGATATTACTTTGCCGCCCCCGTGCGCAGCAGCGCGGGGCAGATTATCGGCGTCATCGCAGTCAAGGTCGGGCTGGACGCGATCGAAGCTGAGTGGCGCCAGCAAGAGGCGCAGATTATCGTGACCGATCCCGAAGGAATTGTTTTTTTATCCTCGCGGCCCGATTGGCTGTATCGTGGTTTGCTTCCTATCGAAGGCGCGCGCTTGGCCGAAGTGATCGCTTCGCGCCGCTATGCAGACCTTGTCCCCAGCCTGCTGCCGCACAGCCGCGAAACCATTGGCGCGGCGCGTTTGATGGCGCTGCCAGATCGCACAGGCACAGCGCAAACTTATGTGACCGCGCGCCAGCTTTTGCCACGAGTGGGATGGACAGTACACGTGTTGCAAGATGCGAGCCCCATCTATGCGCAGGCGCGGCTTGCGGTACTGGCGGGGGTTATGGGGCTGTCGGTGCTGATGGCGCTGGCGCTGGCCCTTTGGCAAAGGCGCGCGCGGCTGGCCGAGCGTTTTGCTCTGCAAGAACAGGCAAAGATTGATCTGGAACAGCGCGTTTTGGTACGCACCGGCGATTTGGCGCGCGTGAACCACCAAATACAGGCCGAAGTGGCCGAACGCCGCGCGACCGAGGCCGAACTGCGCCGCACGCAAAAAGATTTGGTGCAGGCAGGCAAACTTGCGGCATTGGGGCAAATGTCGGCAGCCCTTAGCCACGAAATCAACCAACCCCTTGCTGCTGCTAAAAATTTCGCTGACAGCGCCGATATTCTAATCGCGCGGGGCGAGTACCCGCGCGCGCGGGAAAACATCGGGCAAATCCTGTCACTGATTGACCGCATGGCCACCATCGCCCGCCATTTGCGCAACGTGGCGCGCAAACCTGATGCCGAACTGAAATCCGTCGGTTTGCCCGCCGCCATTGCCGAGGCGATTGCCCTTTTGGGCACAAGGTTGAAGCAGATCGATGTGCAAGTTGATGCAAGCCCCACGCTACCTGCCATTCTGGGCGGGCCTGTTCGCCTGCAGCAAGTGCTGGTCAATTTGCTTTCCAACGCCGCCGATGCAGTGGATGAGTGTTCGGCCCCGCAGATTATTCTGTCCGCCAAGGCCAGCAAAGGGCGCGTGCAGCTAAAGGTGCAAGATAATGGAAAAGGCGTGCCAAGCGCGATTGTCGACCGCATTTTCGATCCGTTTTTCACCACCAAAGAGGTGGGGTCGGGTCTTGGGCTGGGCCTTTCGATTTCCTATAACATCATGAAAGACTTTGGCGGCGATTTGCGCGTCAGCACTGCGCCAAAAGGTGGCGCTATTTTCACGCTGGATTTCGCAGCTGCCCCCGTGGCGCAAAAGGCGGCGCAATGATGCAAGGCACCGTGTTTTTGGTGGATGATGACGCAATGATGCGCGCTTCGACCCAGCAATCGCTGGAACTTGCAGGCTTTGCTGTGCGCTGCTTTGAGGCGGCGGAAGAGGTGCTAGATTTGGCAGGGCCGCGCCTGAATGGCGTGATCCTAAGCGATATTCGCATGCCGCAGATGGATGGCATGACCCTGCTGCAACGCTGCCGCGAGGTGGATGCAGATTTGCCCGTGATCCTGATCACAGGTCATGCCGAAGTGCAGCTTGCCGTCGAGGCGATGCGGCGCGGGGCCTATGATTTTATTGAAAAGCCGTTTTCGCCGCAGGGCTTGGCGCTGGTCTTGCGGCGCGCATTGGATCACCGCGCTTTGGTATTGGACAACCGCCGCCTGCGCGCCGCAGCGGGCAAGGATGACGATTTAGAAGTGCGTCTTGCCGGGCGGTCTGCTGCGATAATCGCCCTGCGCCAGCAACTGCGCACCATTGGCGCGTCTGATGCCGATGCGCTGATCATCGGGCCAACAGGCGCGGGCAAAGAGGTGGTTGCGCGCGCTTTGCACGATGTATCTGCGCGCGCAGCAAAACCCTTTGTTGCCATAAACTGCGCGGGCCTACCTGCGGGCATGATCGAATCTGAACTGTTCGGCCACGAGGCGGGGGCCTTTGCGGGCGCGATGCGCGCGCGGTTTGGGCGCTTTGAACATGCGCGCGGCGGCACGGTTTTGCTGGACGAAGTGGGCCAAATGCCCCTAGAGGCGCAGGCCAAACTGCTGCGCGTGTTGCAAGAGCGGGTGATCACAAGGCTTGGCTCGAACGAAGTGATCCCGCTGGATATTCGGTTTATCGCAACCTCGACCAACGATCTGGCGCAGGATGTGGCGCTGGGGCGGTTTCGCGAAGACCTGTTTTGGCGGCTGAATGTGGTCAGCCTGCACATCCCACCATTGGCCGCGCGGCGCGAGGATATCCCGCTTTTGTTCCTTCATCTTGCGCGCGAGGCAGGCGCGCGCCATTCCGTGCCAGATCGCACCCCACCGCCAGAACTGTTGGCCGAACTTGCCGCCCGCGAGTGGCCAGGAAACGTGCGGCAATTGCGCAACGCCGCCGATCGCTTTGTGCTGGGCCTAGATTGGATGCCCAGCGAGCAGGCGATGGATGGCCCCCATTTGGCACAGCGGGTCGCCAGTTTTGAACGTTCGGTTATCGCGGGGGCGATTGCGGCGCATGATGGGCATTTGCGCAGCGTCTACGAAACTTTGGGAATTTCGCGCAAGACTCTGTACGAAAAAATGCAAAAACACGGGCTGGCGCGGCCGATTGGCGATGACGAAGCCGAAAGTTGATGGCTGCCATGGGTGGGTTTCCACCCATGCTTTCGCGCCGATGTTACCAAATCCACCCATCACGCTGTAATCTCCTGCGAATTTTGCATTATTCTTGTGACAATTCTTTTGCGATAGCGCCGCCAGCGCCCAAACATCGGCCATCCGCAGCGTCTGGAGGGACGCGCGGCCTTATCGCCATTTCTGGGAGGAACACATGGCACTGCATTTCAAATTCGCCGCAATCGCGGCAACCGCCGCTTTGATGGGCACCAGCGCACTGGCCCAAGGCTTTCCTGACCGCCAAATCACCATGATCGTGCCCTTTGCGGCAGGTGGGCCAACCGACACGGTGGGCCGTTTGATCGCCGAAAAGATGTCGGCAGATTTGGGCCAGCAGATCATCGTTGAAAACGTCGGCGGCGCAGGCGGCACCTTGGGCGCAGGCCAAGTGGCCGAGGCCGAGGCTGATGGATATACCATTCTTTTGCATCACATCGGCATGGCGACTTCGGCGACGCTCTATCGCAATTTGGCCTACAAACCGCTGGAAGCGTTTGAATATGTGGGCCTTGTCACCGAAGTGCCGATGACACTGGTGGCGCGGCAAGACTTTGAACCTACCGATATGGCGGGCCTGCTGACCTATCTAAAGGACAATGCCGAAACCACGACGATGGCGAATGCGGGTATTGGTTCGGCCTCGCACCTGTGCGGGATGCTGTTTATGCAGGCGGTCGAAGCGCCGATTGTGACTGTGCCCTACAAAGGCACTGGCCCTGCCATGACCGAACTTTTGGGCGGGCAGATTGATCTGATGTGCGATCAAACCACCAACACAACCGAGCAGATCAAAGGCGGCACGATCAAGGCCTATGCCACCACTGCGCCTGCACGTCTGGACATTTTCCCAGATCTGCAAACCGTGGCCGAGGCTGGCCTGCCCACGATGGAGGTCGGCATCTGGCACGGGCTTTATGCCCCCAAAGGCACCCCAGCCGAGGCTACGGATCGGCTGTCGGCATCGCTGCAAAAGGCTTTGGCAGACCCCGAAATTGCAGCCAAGTTTAGCGAATTGGGCACCCAGCCTGTTGCCGCCGATCAAGGCACCCCTGCCGCGCTGAAGGCCAAGCTAGAGGGCGAAATTACCCGTTGGCAGCCCATCATCGAAACCGCGGGCGTTTACGCCGACTAATCGGTGATCGCGCCCCAGCCATGCGGCTGGGGCGTTTTTCTATTTTTGGGGGGCGATCACATGGGGTCGATCAATCGGGCGGATTTAGCCGCCGGACTTGTGTTTGTTATCATTGGGGCGGTTTTTGGCCTAACATCCTTGGGCCTTGATATGGGCAGCACCTTGCGCATGGGGCCGGGGTATTTTCCAATGCTGCTGTCGGTGCTGCTGGTGCTGCTAGGCGGGGCCATTTGTTTTAATTCGTTTCGCCAAATGCATATCGCGGTCGAACCCTATGCGTGGCGGGGCATGGTGTTCATTCTTGGCGCGCCTGTGTTCTTTGGCCTGACCGTGCGCGGCCTTGGCTTTGTGCCGTCAATCTTTTTGACCACGCTTTTGGCCGCCTTTGCGGGGCTAAAGCTGCGGCCATTGCAGGCGGCTTTGCTGGCGGTGGCGGTCACTTTGTTTTGCACCTTGGTGTTTTCCATCGCTCTTGGCCTTCCATTCCGCCGCTTTGGCCCGTGGCTTTCGGTTGTGGGGGTGTAACCGATGGATTTATTTTCAAACCTAAGCTTGGGCTTTGCGACTGCGGCCAGCCCCGAAAACCTGCTGTTCTGCCTGATTGGCGTTATCTTGGGCACGCTGATTGGCGTGCTGCCGGGCATTGGCGCAACGGCGACCATCGCCATGCTGCTGCCTATCACGTTTCAATTGGAACCTGTCTCTTCGCTGATCATGCTGGCGGGCATCTATTACGGCGCGCAATATGGCGGGTCGACCACAGCGATCTTAATCAACATGCCGGGCGAATCCTCGTCTGCTGTGACGGCGATTGATGGTTATCAATTGGCCCGTCAGGGCAAGGCAGGCACCGCGCTGGCAGTTGCCGCGCTGGGCTCGTTCTTTGCGGGCACGGTGGCCACGGTTTTGGTCGCGGTCTTTGCGCCGCCGCTTACAGTCATTGCCCTGAAATTCGGCGCGGCTGAGTATTTCGCGCTGATGCTGCTGGGGCTGGTTTCGGCGATTGCGCTGGCGCATGGGTCAATCCTTAAGGCGCTTGCGATGGTGGTTCTGGGTCTTTTGCTTGGCGTGGTGGGCACCGATATTTACACAGGCACGCCGCGCTTTACCTTTGGCATCACCGCCTTTGCCGATGGTCTTAGCTTTGTCGCGCTGGCCGTGGGCCTGTTTGGCGTTGCCGAGATTCTGCGCAACCTAGAGGGCGAGCAAGACCGTACTATTCTTGGCGCAAAACTGGGCAGTCTGTTTCCATCTAAGGCAGACCTAAAGGCCATGGTTGCGCCCATGCTGCGCGGCACCGCGCTGGGATCGGCCTTTGGCATCTTGCCAGGCGGTGGGGCAGTGCTGGCATCGTTCGCCTCGTATACGATGGAAAAGCGCCTATCCGCCCACCCCGAGGAATTTGGCAAAGGCGCAATTGCAGGCGTGGCGGGGCCTGAAAGCGCCAATAACGCTGGCGCGCAAACCAGCTTTATTCCGCTGCTGACGCTGGGCATCCCCGCAAACCCCGTGATGGCGCTGATGGTGGGGGCGATGATCATACAAGGCATCGTTCCAGGCCCAAATGTTGCCACCGACCAGCCCGCGCTGTTTTGGGGCATCATTGCCAGCATGTGGATTGGCAACCTGATGCTGATCGTGCTGAACCTGCCGCTGATTGGGGTATGGGTCAAACTGCTAAAGGTGCCTTACCACGTGCTGTTCCCCATTATCATGGCGTTTTGTTCTATTGGGGTCTATTCGGTCAACTCGAACGTGTACGATCTGTACGCCGTCGCAGGCTTTGGCCTGCTGGGTTATATCTTGCTAAAACTGCGGTGCGAACCTGCACCTCTGCTGCTGGGGTTTGTTCTTGGCCCCCTGCTGGAAGAAAACCTGCGCCGCGCCATGATCTTGGGTCGGGGCGACCCAACTGTGTTCCTAACCCGCCCCATCAGTGCGACCTTGTTGGCCCTGACGGTTATTGTTCTGGTCGTGGTGCTAATGCCATCAGTCGGCAAAAAGCGCGCCGAGGTATTCACCGAAAGCGATTGATTTGAATTGCAACGATTGGGTGCGTGGCTGGCCGACTACAGTCCTCTCGGGGCCGCAAAAGGCTGGCTGCTGTATGCGGCCAACCGGCAAGACGCGCGACCTATAGACGCAAATCTGACTGCTCGATCGGAAAGACAGACTTCATATCAAACAGCACGCCATTGGGCACCAACAGGCCACGCAAAGCTTGTGCGCCCTTGTCCACATAGCTTTTATGCTTCACCGCCAATACGACAGCATCATAGTGGCCCATCTTGGGCGCTTCTTGCATCAAATCAATCGCGTATTCGTGGCGCACTTCGTCGGCATTGGCCCAATCATCTTGGACATCCACTTGCATGCCCCAGCCGCCCATCGCCGACACCAGATCAAACACCTTAGAATTTCGAATATCGCTGCAGTTTTCCTTGAAGGTTGAGCCCAGAACCAAAACTTTGGCCCCATGCACAACCCGCCCCGCCCGACTAATCGCTTTGGCCAAAAGCTGCGCCGCATGGCTTGGAACGCTTTCATTCAATTCGCGCGAAAGCCGAATAATATCAGGAACATATCCAGCCATTGTAGAACGCTGGATCAGGTAATAAGGGTCTACCCCAATGCAATGCCCCCCCACCAATCCGGGTTCAAGACGAAGAAAATTCCACTTCGTGGCCGCTGCGTCTAGCACCTGATGGGTATCAATACCCAAATGCGAAAACACCATCGAAAGCTCGTTCATCAAGGCGATGTTAACATCGCGTTGAGTGTTTTCGATAACCTTTGCTGCCTCGGCGACACGGATTGAGGCGGCCAAAAAAGTGCCTGCGGTGATGACAGAACTATACAACTGATCGATGGCCGTCGCCACTTCGGGCGTCGAGCCTGAGGTGACCTTTTTTATCGCGGTGATCGGACGGGCTTTGTCGCCCGGGTTGATCCGCTCTGGGCTGTAACCCGCAAAGAAATCAACGTTCAGCTTAAACCCCGTGTTCTGTTCGATAACGGGAATACAGATCTCTTCGGTTGCACCAGGAAAGACTGTCGATTCATAAATGACCACGTCACCCGACTTGATCACCCGCGCAATCGTCTTGGATGCGGCAATTAACGGGCCAAAATCTGGTTGGCGCGACGCATCAACGGGGGTCGGCACAGTTACAATGTAGACGTTGCACGCGCGCAAAGATTCTATGTCGCTACTGACCTGCAAATGCTGCGCCGCCGCCAATTCCGCAGGATCCATTTCCTTAGTGATGTCATTACCAAGGCGCAGTTGGGCGATCCGCGTATCATCAATATCGAACCCGACGGTCTGATACTTCCGTCCAAAGGTCACAGCCAGTGGAAGGCCAACATATCCCAGTCCCAAGATCCCGATGCGAGTATCTTCTATGCTAAACATCAAAATCTCTCTTAAATTTTATCGAATAATGCGGACTGGTAGGCCAGAATTTGGGAAAGTGCAATGTCAAACGGGCTTTCCCAACCGAATACAGTAACGAGCAAAAGTAGTATTGCTTGGCAAGAGGGATGACGGGATTTCGAATGAAGACACGAAGTTGCAGGCCGCCGTAGTCTTTTGCGGTCTTGCGACTGGCTGATTGCGCAGTGCTGGGGGCAAAGCTGCGTGGCGAACGTATCACCAGCGGTGCATCGTCCTGCAATTGGTGGGCCAAGTTTGCCAGCATAGATGCTTCCAATGGCGGGCAGATGAAGGCTGCGGCTGGCCATTCCTTTCACCCGCTAAAGCGCGAGCGCATCATGTGCCGCACACGCGAAGGGTAGGACGGGTTCGAGAACATCGAGATGTTCTACTCCAGTGCGCAAGAATACAAAAAACGGCTTGACGCCCAAGGTTACCTTCGCCACCAGACAACAGAACAACGCAGGTGTCTGGATGACCAAAGGCCCGACAGCAGGATCGCTTTCGCGGACGGCAGCAAAACTATCACGCCACTTCCCTAAAAGATTTTTTCCCGAAGCTTTTACGCGCGCAATGCAACACAGGTCATACATGCCAGAATGTAAGTCGAAAATTATCTAAGTAATGGATAATATTATAAAAATTCAAATGTAAGATGCAAGCGTGCGAAGCGCGCACCTTATCCAGCTTGACAAACTGCTGCACTGACAATTCGACCCTTTGCAGTACTTGGTCATGAAAGCCATAATTAAAATTATTCCGTGTATTCTCGAACATTATAAAGCTTTTGGTTGCAAAACGCAAGATTTTATTTCCAGTTCAGGAAACTATTGACATTCATAAGTTTATAATTCTAACTTAACGAAATTTGTCGTATTTGATTCTTGAATTATTTAACATTGTTGGAATGTCGCAGTGATGCGAAAATGAATTCTGTTTGCCAGAGGTATTATATTTATCTGCATCCTTTCCGTCGCAGATACGGTCGTGTCAAAGTCATGAATAAGAGTTTTTTTTAGGATTAGGCATGGTATGCCCACAATTTATGAGTGTTTCTGACCAGCGTGTTAGCCTGATTGGAAATAAAGTGGATGGGCTTGCCGTAGGCAGTCGGTTCTGCTGAGCAGGGCGAATTGCGCGTGTGTTTAACTGCACGCATGAACAGATTTTTACTGTGTCGACTGTTGATGTCGAAAATGCTGAAAAATAAAAATGACAGATGATGGCGAATAGCCTCTCTGTCCCTCATAGGAATACGGAAAAATGGCAACGCCTTCTGATCCACTTTTTGAATACCAGTGGCATTTTAATCTTATTGGCGACATCCAAACGATCTGGGATGAATATGATGGCACTGGGGTAAACGTTGGCGTTTACGATGAAGGCGTGGATTACACCCACGAAGACCTATC
>CAXNEP010000006.1:0-19191 GCA_964200865.1 Cypionkella sp.
AAGACCCAACTTAAACTAACAGGAGCGGCGCTGGGATTTGTCCTGATGGCAGGGGCCGCGCAAGCGCAGGTCACGTGCGGGGCAAATACGGGCGTTGCGGCCACAGGAGCGCCCGTTCTGGTGGGCGGCATCCATGGCAATGCAGCGCCCGGCGATTTCAGCGCGTCGACACAGGCGGCGGCGGCCTATTTCGCCTGCGTGAACGCCAATGGCGGCATCAACGGGCGGCCAATTGAATATCTGGTGGAAAATGACCAGTGGAACCCAGAAATGGCGGCCCAAGCGGCGGCTAAGTTGATTGGCGATAAGGGTGTTGTGGCCATGGTTGGCAACGGGTCATTCTTGGAAATGGCCGTGAACGCGCGCACCTATCAAGACGCGGGCATTATGGCGATGGCATCGGCCTGCGCGGTATCGGAATGCTTTGAAAGCCCGTCGATTGTGTCAACCAACCAAGGCCCGCTGGCATCGACCATCGGGGCCGCGCAATACATGGTAGAGGCGCAAGAAAGCAAGAACATCTCGTGCATCGGGCTGGCCATTCCGAACGTTGGGCCATGGTCGTGCGGCGCGATGGAAGGCTATATGCAATCCAAAGGGTTGACGGGGTCTTCAGTTTATCTGAACCCCGCCTCGCCTGATGTAAATTCGGGCCTTCTAGAGGCGGTTGCTTCGGGCGCTGATACCATTTTGGTCAACCTGCCCGCTGGTCTGGCGCTGGCCTTTATGAAGGCGGCAGAGGAGCAGGGGATGGTCGAAACCTATAAATGGGCCTCGTCCACGCCGCTGTATGACCGTTCGGTTCCGCCCGCCTTATCCGAAGTGTGGGATGGCCGCATGTTCGTGAACGCCGAATTGACCCCATGGGACAAGGGCGGGCCAGATGCTGTGAACTGGCTGGCGGTGCTGGATGCCTATGCCCCCAATGCCCCGCGCGATACATTCAGCCAGTCGGGCTTTGTTTCGGCCAAGTTCTTTGTGCAGGCAATGCTGGCGCTTGACCCTGCCAAACTGGATGACCGTGCGGCGGTGAATGCGGCGATCAAGGGCATTGTCGGTTACGAATCTGACCTGCTGTGCGGGCCATATTATGTGGGCGAGGCTGACCGGCATATGCCAAACCACGCAGGCACGATGGTTGTGGTCAAGGGCGATGTGTTTGAAACCGTGCGCGATTGTTACGAATATGACAGCCCCTATTTCGCGCCCATTTTGGAAAACGAAAAGGCGCTTGGCCTGAACTGATCCAACCTTGCACCCCCACCTGTGACGGGTGGGGGTGATTTAATTTAGGGGCGAAGATGAAGGATCTTTTGCGCACAATCGCGGTTGCTGTGGCCACCTGCCTTATGCTGGCGCTTTGGCTGGGCTGGGGCAAGCCTGCGGCTGTTGTCGGGCTGTTTTTGGTGTCGGGGCTGGCTGTTGGCTCGCTTTATGCGCTGGGCGGTATCGGGATTGTGCTTTTGTATCGCGCCACGGGCGTTTTGAATTTGGCGGCGGGGGCAATTGGGGCTGCTGCGGCGTTCTTGACGTGGCAGCTGGGCGAATGGGGGCTGTTTGCCCCGCTGGCATGGGTGGCGGGGCTGGCCACGGGTGTGGCACTGGCGCTGGCCTATGGCCGATTGATTGCGCCTGGCCTGTCGTGGCGAGAGCCCGTTATCAAAGGCGTGGCCAGCCTTGGCTATGCGCTGGTTTTGCTGGGGCTGGTGTCTTTTCTGTGGAACGACGATCCGCGCAAGCTGTCTTTTCCAACCGATGCGGTGACGGTTTCTATTCTTGGGTTAAAGGTCACGGTGACCCGGCTGATCGTTGTTCTGGCCGCGATTGGCATTGTTATTGCCATTACTTTTGCGCTGAACCGCACGCGTATTGGCTTGCAGATGCGGGCGCTGGCGGGCAACCGCCGCATCGCCTCGCTGATCGGTGTGCCTATTTTGCGCGTGGAAACAGTGGCTTGGGGCATCTCTGGCCTGATCTTTGGCTTTACGGGGCTGATGTTTGGCAGTTTGGTGCGGCTGGAACCCGCCGTGATCACATTCATGGTTATTCCCTGCACGGCCGCGGCGATTGCGGGGCGGCTTGTTTCGCTGCCAACGGTGCTGATTGCTGGGCTGGCGATGGGGGTTATTGAAAGCCTGCTGACCCTGTCGGACACGTTCAAGGCCGTGCGTCCGATGGCCCCCTATGTCATCGCAATCATCGTGCTGATTGCGATGAATATGAACCGCCGCCTGACCTTTGCAGGAGAAGATTGATATGCCCTTGCAAGTAAACCCAAAGCAGATTGCAGGCATTGCACTGGCCCTTCTGGCCGCCTTTGTGCTGCCATTGGTGATCGGCGGGCAGTGGACTGGTATTTTCACCTCGACCGCCTGCTTTGCCATGGCGGCGATGGGGGCGGGGTTTATGTATTCGCGCCTTGGCATGGTCAGTCTGGCGCAGGTTGCCCTGATGGGCGTGGGCGGCTGGGTGACGCTGCGGCTGAACCACGCCTTTGCGATGCCGTTCGAGGCGAACTTGGTCCTTGCCGCTATTGCCACATCGGTTTTGGGAATGCTGTTGGCGATCCCCGCGCTGCGGATGCGCGGGCTGTATCTGGCGCTGGTCACGCTGATGGTTGCGGGCGGGTTGGAGGTGGTGTTAACCGCCTATCAATTTCCAAATGGTGGGGCTGGCTTTTGGGGTGTGGGCACATCCTTTGCCGCCGAAATGCGCCGCCGTGCGCTGGCGCAATCGGACACCGCCTATCTGACCTATACGCTGATTGTGGCGATGCTGGGGCTGCTGTTGATTGTTGCGCATCGGCAGGCCGCACCCGGGCGGGCATGGGCACTGATCCGCAGGTCCGAGGCGGCGGCAATCGCGTCGGGCACCAATGTGACCCATTATAAAACATGGGCATTTGGCCTGTCTGGCCTGCTGGCGGGGCTGGGGGGCGGATTGCTGGCGGGCAGTTTGGGGCTGCTGGACGGATCTTCCTTTCGCGCAAGCGAAAGCATTTTGCTGTTTGCGCTGGTTATAGTGGGGGGCGCGCGGTTTTGGCTGGGCGCGGTGATTGCGGCTGTGCTTTACCGCGTGGCCCCCGGCCTTTTGAACAACTGGGGCGTGGACGCCGATCTGGCGGTGATTTTCTTTGGCGCGGCGCTGCTGCATGCCGTGACCACTGCGCCAGATGGGATTGCAGGGCAAATCATGGGCCTATTTCGCCGCAAGGAGGTCAAGGCATGATCGCGCTGAACAATATCACCGTGCAGTTCGGCGGCCTGATCGCGCTGGATGCTATATCAGTACAGTTCGATGCGCCCGTGTCGGGCATTATCGGGCCGAACGGTGCAGGCAAAACAACGACTATGAATGTTATTTCGGGGTTTCTGACGCCAAAGGCGGGTTCGGTGCTGGTCGACGATGTTGATCTGTTGCGTTTGGCCCCGCATTTGAGGCCACGTTGGGGGTTGCGCAGGTCTTTTCAACGCGAACAGATTGCCGATGATCTGACTGTTTATGACAACCTTCTGTCGCTGGCTGATAACTTGGCGGGCACATCTGCCGCACACCGCGCGGATGTGGGCGCGGCATTGGAGTTTGTGGGAATAACTGTGATGGCGCAACGTATCGGGGCAAGTCTGAACACCTATGAACGCCGCCTAACCGATTTGGCGCGCTGCCTTGTGGGCCGCCCGCGGCTGATTATGCTGGACGAACCCGCAGGCGGGCTGACGGTGGAGGAAAGCGCGCGATTGGGCGACATCATTCTGAAGATACGCGATTTTTGCCCTGCGCAAGTTTTGGTCATCGACCATGATGTTGATCTGATCGCGCGGATTTGTGCGCAAACGCTGGTTTTGGATTTTGGCCGCCGCATCGCCTTTGGCCCAACGGCGCAGGTGCTGGCTGACCCCGCCGTCAAATCCGCCTATCTGGGGATCGAGGTGGAACATGCTTGAGATTAAAGACCTAACCGTTGCTGCCCTTGGCAAAACCGTGGTTGATCGCGTGTCGCTGACCGTGCGGCCTGGGCAGGTTACCGCCCTTTTGGGTGCCAATGGTGCGGGTAAATCTGAACTGGTGCTGGCGATTGCGGGGTTGATGCCTGTTACTGGTGGCAGCGTTACGGCCAATGGTATTGCCATTTCAGGGGCCAAGCCCGACGCAATCCGCGCGGCAGGCGTTGCGGCTGTGCCCGAAGGTCATCAAGTGCTGACGCAATTGACGGTGGATGAAAACCTTGCCGTTGCTGGGTCTATCTTGAGCGTGGCAGAGGCGGCACAGGCGATGACTGAGGTCTATGCGATTTTTCCCGAACTGGCAGAACGTAAACAGCAATCGGCAGGAACCCTTTCGGGCGGGCAACAGCAAATGGTGGCCATTGGCCATGCTTTGATGGCGCGGCCCAAGTACATCTTGATTGATGAGATGTCGCTTGGCCTTGCCCCCCTTATCGTCAAACGCCTGAGCGTCGTCGTTGGGGCGCTGGCGGGCAAGGGGATTGGCGTGCTGCTGGTTGAACAATTCGTAGAAGTGGCGCTTGCCCTTGCGTCTGAAGTGGTGGTGCTGCGCAAAGGCAGCGTGCGGTTGGTATCTGATCCAGCGGCACTGCGGGCTGACCCTGCGCTGCTGACAACAGCATACCTCTAATCAGTCGTCCGACCCTTCGGATGAAACCGCTTGGGTTGCCATGATTGCCAATAGAATGCGATTCAAATCCTTGGCGGCTTTGGTCCCCAATTGTTTGCGCAAGGCTTGGTCATAATCAACAGCGCGCGCGCCCAAATCGGCAAAGGCTGCCAGCCCTTTTTCGGTAAGGGACAAAATCTCGGCGCGGCCATCTTTTTGCGAAGGGTTGCGCGCCAGCAGCCCCTGTTGGTGCAGCGCCGACACCGCGCGGCTGACTTTGGTCTTTTCGATATGGCTTATGGCGCAAATATCGCGGGCGGTCATTGCGCCGAATTTGCCAAGGTTGGCCATAACGCGCCATTGCGTACGCGACATATCATAGCTGCTACGGTAGATTTCATGAAACCCGCGCGAGGCGGCCTCGGCCGCTTGGTTCAGAAGATAAGGCAGAAATTCCTGCAAATCAAAGGTTGGGTCTGGCGCGTTATTCATGTCATATCCCAATGCGTCCCCTATCTTGGCACAGCTGTGCGGGTGTTGTCACGGGGTGGGCGCGGCCATTAGGGCATTTGCGCCTGATCGGGATAGGCCGCTGCAAAGGCGGGCAGGGCGGTAAGGGCAGCGTCGATGCGGGCGATGGTGGGAAAGGATGTCAGATCCACACCCCAGCGCCGCGCGTTATACACCTGCGGGGCAAGGCACATATCAGCAAGAGTGACGGAATCCCCAATGCAATACGTCCCAATAGGGGATTGCAGCAGCAGCGACTCTAACCCGCCAAACCCCTTTGTGATGAAATGGCGCATCCAATCTTCGGTGGTTGTGCCGCCCAAGGCCACGGCATGGCGCACCACATGCAAATTGCAAATGGGGTGAATGTCCATAGCCACTGCATAGGCCAGCGCGCGAGCTTTGGCGCGCAGAATAGGGTCATCTGGCAACCATCCTGCGCTGCGCGTTTCATTCAGATATTCCAAGATCGCCAGCGATTGCGTCAGCACCTCGCCATCAATCTTTAGGCTGGGCACAAGGCCCTGCGGATTGGCAGCCCTGTTTTCGGCCCCGTTTTGATCGCCCGCCAGTAGATCGATGTTTTGGCGTGCATAAGGCAAGCCCAGCAGATTTAGCCCAATACGCACGCGGTAAGCGGCGGAAGAACGCCAATAGTCATGCAACAACACTTCGCTCATCCTACCCCTCAAATAATAGTATCATTCGCAACTTTATCTTGACTTGGTTGCTAATGCAACTAATTCTAGCAACAGATTCGGCCCATGTGGTGTGATGATGGAGCGAGCTATGACCACCCATTCCCTTCCCCAAGGTATGATCCGTGCGCCTGGGCTTGGCGGGCTGCATGACGGCTATATGCCTGGCTTTGGCAATGATTTTGAAACCGAGGCGCTGCCGGGCGCTTTGCCGCAGGGCATGAACAGCCCGCAAAAGTGCAACTATGGGCTTTATGGCGAACAGCTGTCTGGCACGGCCTTTACCGCGCCCAGCCATCAGAACGAACGCACATGGTGCTATCGCATTCGCCCTTCGGTTCAGCACACGCATCGCTTTCGCAAGATCAGCGTGCCGGACTGGAAATCGGCGCCGTGCATTGACCCTGATGTCGTTTCCTTGGGGCAGTATCGGTGGGATCCGCTGCCCGTTCCAGACGCGCCGCTGAATTGGATCACTGGTATGCGCACGATGACGTCCGCTGGGGATGTGAACACCCAGACGGGCATGGCCACACATATGTATTTGGTCAACACGTCGATGAAGGATGAATATTTCTTTTCTGCCGATGGCGAGTTGCTGGTGGTGCCGCAGGAAGGGCGTTTGCGGTTTTGCACCGAACTGGGGGTGATTGACCTAGAGCCAAAAGAAATTGCGATTCTGCCGCGCGGGCTGGTGTACCGCGTCGAGGTGCTGGAAGGCCCCGCGCGCGGCTTTGTCTGCGAAAACTATGGGCAGAAGTTTGTGCTGCCGGGGCGCGGGCCAATTGGGGCCAATTGCATGGCCAATCCGCGCGATTTCAAAACGCCCGTGGCAGCATTTGAAGACCGAGAAGTACCCTCGACCGTTACAGTCAAATGGTGCGGGCAATTCCACGCGACGTACATCGGCCATTCGCCATTGGATGTGGTGGCATGGCATGGCAACTATGCGCCAGTGAAATACGATCTGCGCAGCTATTGCCCTGTGGGGGCGGTTTTGTTTGACCATCCTGACCCGTCGATCTTTACCGTTCTGACAGCGCCATCTGGCATAGAAGGCACGGCCAATATCGACTTTGTTCTGTTCCGCGAACGCTGGATGGTGGCGGAAGATACCTTCCGCCCGCCGTGGTACCACAAGAACGTCATGTCGGAATTGATGGGCAATATTTACGGCATTTACGATGCCAAGCCCAAAGGGTTTGTTCCGGGCGGCATGTCTTTGCACAACTGCATGTTGCCGCATGGGCCAGACAAAAACGCCTTTGAAGGGGCAAGTAATGCTGACCTAAAGGCCGAAAAGCTGAGCGATACCATGTCGTTCATGTTCGAAACGCGTTTTCCGCAGCACCTTACGCCCTTTGCTGCAACGGCGGGGCATTTGCAGGAAGATTACATCGATTGCTGGGGCAGTTTGGAGAAGAAATTCGACGGAACGGCTGGCGTGAAATAGGCAGGCTGGGGGTTTCACACCCCCAGACCCCCGTGGGATATTTGGAAAGAAAAGAAGCCGATGGGTTTAATGAAGTCTTGGGTGCAAAGCGCCAATGCGGGCAGCGATTTTCCGCTGAACAACCTGCCGTGCGGCGTATTTTCGCGGGTGGGCGAGGACGCGCGCTGCGGCATGGCGATTGGCGATTTTGTGCTGGATTTGGCCGCGATTGAGGCTGAAGGGCTGCTTGATTTGGGCGGCGCGGTGTTGCTGGATGTGCCGTTTTGGAACGAGGTGATGGAGGCGGGCCCCGCTGTTTGGGCTGATTTGCGTGCGCAGGTGACGGCGATGTTGGTCGATGGATCAGCCAAACAGGCATTGGTGGAAGATCATCTGATCCCGCTTCGTGATGTGATGTTGCATATGCCATTTCTGGTGGCCGAATATACCGATTTTTACGCGGGTCGTCATCACGCCACCAATGTTGGCACGATGTTTCGCGGCGCGGAAAATGCTTTGCCGCCCAATTGGCTACATATTCCGATTGGGTATAATGGGCGGGCGTCTTCGGTGGTGGTATCCGGCAGCGATATTCGCCGCCCTTGGGGGCAGGTGAAGGGGCCGAATGATGCCGTGCCGCGTTTTGCCCCATCGGCACGCTTTGATATTGAATTGGAGATGGGCGCGGTGGTGGGCAAGGCCAGTGCGGGCCCTGTGACGGTGGCCGAGGCCGAGGCGATGATCTTTGGCTATGTGTTGCTGAACGATTGGTCGGCGCGCGATATTCAGGCGTGGGAGTATCAGCCGCTTGGCCCGTTTCAGGCCAAGGCGACAGCCACCACCATCAGCCCGTGGATTGTGATGTCGGCGGCGCTTGAGCCGTTTCGCACGCCCACACCGCCGCGCGAAGTGCCGCTGCTGCCGCACTTGGTTGAGCCGCGACCGATGTTGTATGACATTTCGCTGGAGGTTGGATTAACCCCACAAGGTGGGCGTGAGACGATTATTGCCCGCACCAATTACCGCGAGATGTACTATTCGGCCCCCCAGCAACTGGCGCATCATACAACATGTGGTTGCCCGATGAATGTGGGTGATTTGCTGGGCTCGGGTACGATTTCTGGGCCCGATCGGGGCGCGCGGGGCAGTTTGCTCGAACTGTCTTGGGGCGGCAAAGAACCCTTTGAAATTGCGGGGGGTACTCGCAGCTTTATCGAAGATTTTGATACACTTACCTTGCGCGGCGCGGCGCAGGGCGATGGCTATAAAATTGGGTTTGGGGAATGTGTTGGCACAGTTTTGCCTGCACCTGCCGACCCCTATGCAAGGACATAATTCATGGCAAAAGCGTTCGCATCGCAAGGCGATATGGCGGAAAAGAAGATCAGCTTTGTAGAGATCGGCGCGGGGCTTTATGCCTTTACCGCCGAGGGCGACCCCAATTCGGGCGTTATTATTGGTGATGACAGTGTGATGATCGTCGAGGCGCAGGCCACGCCGCGCCTTGCGCAAAAGGTGATGGACTGTGTGCGCGGCGTGACGGACAAGCCGATCAGCCATGTGGTGCTGACGCATTATCATGCCGTGCGCGTGCTGGGTGCGAGCGCCTTTAACGCCCTCCAAGTGATTATGTCTGAAACCGCGCGCAACATGGTGGCCGAGCGCGGCCAAGAAGATTGGGACAGCGAGTTTCAACGCTTTCCGCGCCTGTTTCAGGGGCATGAAAGCATCCCTGGCCTGACATGGCCCACCACGACCTTTAACGGAAAAATGTCGGTGTTCCTTGGTAACCGCCGCGTGGATATAGCCCAACTTGGCCGCGCCCACACGGCGGGGGATGCGGTGATTCATGTGCCCGATGCCAATGTGATGTTCACAGGCGACATCGTTGAGGCGCATTCGGCCTGCTATTGCGGCGATGGCCATTTCAATGAATGGGGCGCGACGCTGGAAGCCATTCGCGCCTATGATTTGGACGCGATTGCGCCTGGGCGCGGTGATGCCGTGGTTGGCAAAAAGGCGGTGAACGGCGCGCTGGATCGCACCCGCGATTTCGTGGAAAGCACTTACCGCCCCGTTGCCCGCGTGGCGGCGCGCAATGGCACGCTGCGCGAGGCATGGGATGCAGCCCGTGCCGAATGCGACCCCAAGTTCAAGGACTATGCGATTTACGAGCATTGCCTGCCCTTTAACGTGGCCCGCGCCTATGACGAAGCGCGCGGTATCACCCACCCCCGTATCTGGACCGCGCAGCGCGATCTGGACATGTGGGCCGCGTTGCAGGGGTAGGTCATGGCAGATTTGACCCCCCGTTATGACCTAGCTTTTACGCTGTACCCCTATGCCAAGTCGCCCGACCAAACTGCCGCCAGCCCTGTGCGCAGGCCCGTTGTGATTGTGGGCGGCGGGCCTGTTGGCCTTGCCTGCGCGCTGGATTTGGGCCAGCGCGGGGTGCCCGTTGTGGTGCTGGACGATCACGAAGGTGTCGGCGCAGGTAGCCGCGCCATTTGTTTTGCCAAACGCACGCTAGAGATTTGCGACCGTCTCGGTGCAGCCGCCCCGATGCTGGAAAAAGGCGTGGTCTGGAACGTGGGCAAGGTGTTTCATGATGACAGATTGCTGTATGAATTCAATCTGTTGCCAGAAGATGGCCACGCATTTCCCGCCTTTATCAACCTTCAACAACCCTATTTCGAAAAGTACCTGCATGAGGCGATTACCCGCGCCCAAGCAGAAGGCGCGCCCATCGACATTCGCGGCAAGAACCGTGTCGATGCGGTGGACACCCACGTGGATCATGTGGCGCTGACCATCACTACGCCCGACGGCCCCTATACCTTGCATGCCGATTGGATGATTGCCTGCGACGGCGCGCGCAGCCCTGTGCGCGGGATGCTGGGCCTGAATTTCGATGGCCGCGTGTTTGAGGATAACTTTCTGATCGCCGATGTGCGTATGAAGGCCGATTTTCCGACCGAGCGGTGGTTCTGGTTTGAACCGCATTTCAAATCGGGCGATAGTGCGCTGCTGCATAAACAGCCCGACGATATTTGGCGGATTGATTTTCAGCTTGGCTGGAATATTGACCGCGCCAAGGAATTGCAGCCCGAAAACATCCGCAAGCGGGTGGATGCGATGCTGGGTCCGAATGTGGAATACGCGCTGGATTGGTGTTCGATCTATACGTTCCAATGCCGCCGCATGGATAAGTTTCGGCATGGCCGCGTGTTGTTTGCCGGGGATTCTGCGCATCAAGTCTCGCCGTTCGGCGCGCGCGGCGCGAATTCTGGCGTGCAGGATGCGGATAATTTGGGCTGGAAGCTGGCCGCCGTTTTGGCGGGCGATGCGCCAGAGGCTTTGCTGGACACCTACGATAGCGAACGGGTTTATGGTGCGGACGAAAACATCCTGAATTCGACCCGCGCGACCGATTTTATCACGCCCAAATCGGCGGTGTCGAAGCTGTTCCGCGATGCGGTTTTGGCGCTGGCGGCTGATCATCCGTTTGCGCTCAGCGTGGTCAATTCGGGGCGGCTGTCGCTGCCCTGCACCTATGACGGATCGGCGCTGAACGGGGCTGATGATGCGGCCATGCCAGCGCGCACAAGGCCAGGCAGCCCGTGCCCCGATGCGCCTTTGGGCAGTGACTGGTTGCTGCGCAAGCTGCCAGCGGGCTTTGCTTTGCTGACGATTGATGCGGACGCGCCGCCGCATCCAAATTTGCCGTGTCTGGCGTTAAGCGGAGCGGATAACCCCGCCCTTGCCGCGCGGTATTTGGGCGAGGCAAAGTCGGCAGTTTATCTGATCCGCCCCGATCAGCATGTCGCCGCGCGCTGGCTATCGTATGATGCCAAAGCCGTGCAATCGGCCTATGATCGGGCAATGGGAAAGGCGCTGTGATGCTGAAGATAAACCTAAACCTAACCAATCCTGATGCCACCTATGCCGCCTTGATTGCCGCGCATGAAGGACTGACCGAAGAAAAAAGCCACGCCATGAACGCGCGGCTGATCTTGCTGTTGATGAACCATATCGGCGATGATGCAGTGCTGCGCGATGCCTTGGCGCGGGTGCGTGATCCGTCAGCGGCAAAGGCCTGAAATGAGCGTTGCGAGCCCAAAGTTTAGCGCGGCCTTTGCAGGCAATTTGCCTTTTGTTGCTGCGGGTATGGCCTTTGTGGGCGAAACTGCGCCCCTGTGCGTGGCCACTTGCCGAGCGGGCGGCATTGGTGCGATTGCGGGCAGCTTTATTGGCCCTGATCGCTTAGCCGCAGTGATTGACGAGGTGCGCGCGCAAACAGAAGCACCTTTTCATGTGAACCTGCTGGTCAATTTTCCGCATGGCGATTTGATCGATGTTTTGGTCGCCAAAAAAGTGCCGATTGTGTCGTTTCACTGGGGGCTATCCACGTCTGAAAACCGCGCCAAATTGGCGGCCGCGGGTATTGCGTTGTGGGTTCAAGTGGGCGATTTGGCGGGCGCGCGCGCGGCGTTAGAGGCGGGCGCAAGTGGCCTGATCGCGCAGGGGCTAGAGGCGGGGGGGCATAACCTTGGCACTTTGCCGTTATTGGCGCTTTTGCCGCAACTGGCAGGTCTGGTTGGCGCGCGATTGTTGATCGCGGCTGGAGGCATAGCGGATGGGGCCAGTATGGCAGCGGTCCTTGGGGCGGGGGCCGATGCTGTTTGGGTTGGCACCGCGCTGGTGGCCACGCAAGAATGCGACGCGCATGACAGTTATAAGGCACGCCTTGTGGCCGCGCAGGGCGATTGCACCGAACTGACCACGGTTTATGGCCCTGAAAACATGGATTTTAACCCGATCCGTATGCTGCGAAACGATACCATCCGCGCTTGGCACCACCGTGCGGGCGAAATCCCCGTGGATCGCGGGCATTTGCAGCCCTATGGGCAGGCCCGTTTTGGTGGCCATATCGCGCCCGTTCGCGCGCATGATGCCTTTGTGCCCGCGCTTGAAACTGTTGGCGATTTTGATCTGATGCCGCTGCTGGCAGGGCAGGGCGCTGGCCTTGTGCAGGCGATTGAGCCTGCTGGCGTGGTGATTGAACGCATGTGCAAGGGCGCTGCGGCCATTCTGCGCGGTTAAGTTTGCGCTTGGCTTAGCGACAGGTGATACAGGGTAATCAGCCCTTGCTGCGTGCAGGAAAAGCTAAGCCTGCCGCGCAATGCCTTTTGCTGTGGGACAACCAAAGAAACATCGGCCACAAAGCCAAAGCCGCTGGTCTGCGCGGCGCAGATGACAGGTTCGAATGTCACGCTTAGCCCCGCAGGGGCCGCAGCGTAATAGGCCCTTATCGCTGCCCGCCCCAGCAAAGGCGCAGGGGCCGTTGCGATAAAGATGGCATTTTCGGCAAAAAGCTGTTCGATTGCATCCAAATCGCGCGCGCCTATCGCATCGCGCCAGCTGCGCAGAACAGTCTGGGCAAGGCTGTCTGCGTCCATGCTAAAACTCCAACGTCAATTCCTCGCCTGCCGCGCGCGATACGCAGGGCATGAAGTAGTTCAGCTTTTCCGAATCCGACAAAACCAGATCGCGGTGCAGCGGCGCGCCTGCCACCAGCCGCATTTTGCAGGTGCCGCAGGTGCCGCTTTCGCACGAACTGGCAAAGGCAATATCGTTGTCGCGCAGCACGTCCAAAACGGATTTATCGGCTGGAATGTCAAACACTTGACCCGTTGTATGGCGGCGCAGGCGGAAGGGGCTGGCGGTGCCATCCGTGCTGTCAACGCCTGCAAAACTTTCTGAATGAATCTGGCTGCGCGGCCAATGAACGGTGTGCAGGTAAATCGCGTCCATCAGGGCAGGCGGGCCGCAGTAGTAGATGTGTTGATCGGAAACAGTTTCAAAATGCGGCCAAAAATCGTAGAAATTGCGCCCTTCATCATGGTGCAGCGTGACATGGGGGGCAAAGGGCGGTGCAGTCAGGAGGTCGCGATAGGCAGCAAGGTCTGCGCTGCGGGTCAGATAAATCAGATGCACGGGCGCGGCGCGCGCGACCAGTCGGCGCAGCATGGCAAGCATAGGCGTGATGCCTATCCCGCCTGCAATCAGCAATGTCGGCGCATTTTCTGTCAGCTCAAATGCGTTTTTGGGCGCGCGCGCGGCAATCACATCGCCGACGGCCAGATCGCGGTGCATCGACAAAGATCCCCCCCGCCCACCCTCTTCGCGTTTAACGGCAATGACATAGCGATCGGACACGCGGTCATCATTGCAGATCGAATAGCTGCGCCACGCGCCTGATGGGGTTTGCACCGTCAGATGCGCGCCAGCCGTGAACGGGGGAAGCGCACCGCTCGTTGCGGTAAAGGTAAATTCGCAAATCTCGCGCGTCAAATCGCGTCGGGCGGCAAGTTTTAGGGAAAGGGTCATGTAAAACTCACGCTATCGCCAGGGCGGATCACGCCGCCTGTTATCAGTTCGGCATAAACACCCATATCGGAATGGCCGTAATGCTGGTGCAGCAGGCGCGGGATGGGCAGATCGCGCTTTGCCGTTGCGGGGTTTACCTCGGTCGCGGCGCAGCGGCGGGTGCGAAGGGTCACGCGGGCGCGGGCGCTGCCGATGTTAATTTCGCGCCCTTCCAGCGCCAACTCCGAAAAGGCGGGCCAACCGCGAAACATGATATTGCCGCGAAAGCGTTCGGGCGCGATGCTGGCACCTGTTTTCGCCTCTAGCGCGGCGATGCTGTCCAGATTTATCAACGAAATCGCGTTCATCAAATCGGTGGACACCACCGACACATCGGTAAAGCGATGCGGGGCGGCATGAACAAAACGCGGCATTTTATCTGCGGGCAGATCGAACATGCGCGCAAAAAAGGCTTCGGTTTGCGCGCAGCCCTGCGGTGTTGACAGATCGGCGCGGTGAACGACGCGGCCCTGCACCTTTAATTCCAAGATTTGTGTTGCGGGGTCAAAATGGCTGGCAAGCCCTGCCAGCCGTTCGTCGCGCATTAGCATCAGGAAACGATCCTTGGGCATGGGGGCAGGGTTGGCTGCGTCAAACCCGCTGCCCGCACGCGCAAGGCCGAACATCCGATCAAAGGGAAATCCTTGCCCGGGGGATAATGCTACCTCGGGCAGGTTTTGGCCAGATAACCCCTTAACGGGATAATGCACCAGCGAAGTTATCAGGCCTACTTGCGTCATTTAATGTAAGATGCCTTTGTTTTCAGAACGGCTGCGGCCTCGGACATCATTGATGCCACAATCTCGGCTGCGGGGCGAATATCTTTGACCAATCCCACGCCTTGCCCCATCAGCCATGCCATTTCTTCGAAATCGCCTGTCGTCTCTTCGGTGGGCAAGATCACATCGAACTTGCGCTTGATATGTTTGCCGCCCATGAACACCGTCTCGCCGATCACTTCCAAATCGTCGCGCACGGTGGGCACTTCGCCCAAGCGATGGTTCCATTCCTGAACCACGCGCGATTTGTGCAGGCGCATGGGGTTAAAGAACGGCATTTCGGGGCCGAACACGCCCGATAGGGTGGTATCGGTGCCTTGCGCTTCGACAAGGCGGCGGTGGTGTTCGGGATGAACATACGCCTCGGTTGAGGCGACAAGCCGCGTGCCAACCCAAACGCCATCGGCCCCAAGCGCCAGCGCCGCTGCCACACCGCGCCCATCGGCAATACCGCCCGCGGCCAGCAACAGCGCGCGCCCTGCGATGGCATCGGCCATCACGGGGATCAGGGCAATGCCGCCCATGCCTTGCTGCTCGGCCCCGCCGACGCCTTGATAATTATGCCCGCCCGCCTCGTGGCTTTGGGCGATAATCACGTCGGCCCCATAGCCGATAGCGGTTTCAGCCTCGGCCACATTGCCGACCTGCACCCAGATCGAGCATCCAGCAGCCTTAAGCATGGCGATTTGCTCAGTAGGTGGGTGGCCCCAGTGAAACGATACGACAGGCACCTTTTCTTCGGCGGCAACTTGCACCTGTGCGTCATTGCCGAAAATGGTGATGAAGTTTATGTTGAACATGGTCACACCCGCCGCGCGGATGGTGCGGATGGTGGCGCGCAATTCTTCGGGCGGCATAAAGCCCACGCCAATCGCCCCAATTCCGCCCGCTTTGCTAACGGCGATGGCAAGTTCAGGCTTTTCGCCCGCAAAGGCCATGCCAGCCTGCGCAAAAGGATGGGTTAGGCCGAATTTCTGTGTAAATGCAGTGGTAATGCTGGTCATGTTTTTCCCCGTTGGTTGCGGGCACATTGGCCCATTTTTCCAACATTATGCGGGCAAGGTTGCACAGGCAGTATCGACATTATTGGGGATGCAAGAGCGTGTCGCGTCAAATCGCATTCACTTTGGCCCCCGAACGCGTTTGCAAGAGCAATCGCTGCCTCGGGGGCCAAAGTGAATGCGCGAATCTAATCGAACGCGACACGCTCTAGCCCAGCAGCGTGGCCGAAAACCGCGCGCTGAGTTCGGCGCGGTTGGAACATTCCAGCTTTTCAAAGCAGCGGTTGACATGGGTGCGCACCGTAGAAAACCCAATGCCCAGAACATCTGATATTTCCTTATCGGTGCAGCCGCGCGCGATCAGGCGGCCAATCTCACGCTCGCGCGGGGTAAGGATAGACAGGCCTTCATCGCCTGCTTGCAGGGCGCGGGCGACATGCAGGGCCAGCGTATCCAAAAGATCAATCTCGCGTTGGCCAAAAGGGTCGCGGCTGCGATTGCGCCAAACGCGCAGATCAAACACTTTGCCCGATTTGGCGGGAAGGAACACGTTTAGCCCGTAATGCATTCCGTCAGGTTTAAGAAAATCTGTATAAAAATCAGTGCGTTCCAACTCGGCCATGGGAAAGCAGTTTTCCACAATTTGCGCGCCTTTTAGCAGGCGCATACGCTGTGTCAGCGGGTCATTGAATTGCAGCGATGCAACATATTGCGCAACTTTGCCCGCATCGTGGTTCACCGCTACGGGCTTATCATAGCGAGCTTTGCTTGGCTCCCAGACATAAGAGGCAAAGGTATCGCCGCGCAATAGTCGCAATATTCGCTCGGATGTGGTCTCGCGCGGGTCGGTGCCTGTTTCAGGTCTGGCGAGGTCATGGATGACCTCGGCAAAAACGGCGATTTCCTCGCCCGTCATGTCCCTGATTCGCAATGCCATATGGTAGCGCCCCCTAGGGCAAGACTAGGGGCAAAACTGCTTTCGGGCAACAAAACTTGCGATTTAGCGCGATAGAAGCACCTCGATCCGCTGGCCCAGCAACAAAAGCAGGCGGTCTTGGGCAGGCAAGGCCTCGATCATCAGCGAAACGGGCAGGCCCATTGCATCCATCCCCGCTGGAATGGCCAAGGACGGCGCACCTGTTAGCGTGGCAAGGGCGGTATTGGCCGAAACGGTGGGAAAGGTGGCGCGCGGGCCAAGATCGGTCTCCATCATCTCATCCTCGCCAATCAGGGGCGGGGGCACGCAGACCGTGGGCATAGCAATCAGATCAAGCGCCTGGTCTGTGAAAAGCTGGGCATAGGCGGCGCGCAGGGCGGGCAGATTTGTTGCCATGGCGGTTGCATAGGCAGGCGCTTCGGCGGCGGCAATGTCAGGCAAGGCAGAAAACACGCCGCGCACATCGGGACTGGCGATTTGATCGGCAAATTCAGCAAGCGTCAGCCCCGCCTTTTCGCGGGCAAAGCGCGTCCAAACGCCAAACGCCTCGCATAGAACGATGGTATTGCCAAAGCGGGCATCCAGATTTTCAAAAGTAGGAATGGTCAACGGCACAAGGGTGATCCCCGCATTTGCCCCAAGCCGCGCAAAGACATCGGCCATAGCTGCATCGACGGCGGCACTTAACCCCGCTGTCGCCCAAAGCACGCCAATCCGCAGAGTTGTGGGCAAAACGGGGTCGTCTTCGGGCACGATTAGCGCGTCTATTTCGGCCAGATCGGTGCAATTTACGGCCATTGGGCCGATGGTGTCGCGCGTGGTCGAAAGTGTCAGCACCCCGCCATCTGGATAGCGCCCTGTGCTGGGGCGAAACCCTGCAATGCCGCAAAAGGCGGCTGGAATGCGGGTTGATCCGCCCGTATCGGTGCCAAGCGCAAAGGGGATTACGCCGCGCGCAATTGCCGCCGCATTTCCGCCCGACGACCCCCCTGCAACGCGCACGGGATCAAACGGATTGCGCACAGGCCCATAGGCGGCATTGTTCGAGGTGATGCCAAAGGCCAACTCGTGCAGGTTCAGCTTAACAGGCACGTAGCCGCCCGCCGCCTTTAGCCGCGCCACGGAGGGCGCATCGGCGGTGGGATAATAGCCAGACAACGCAGGGGTGCCGCCTGTGGTCGCAAAGGGAAGGCAATCGATATTGTCTTTCACGCCAAAGGGAATGCCGTGCAGCGGGCCAGCCGACGAGTCGGGCAGATGATTTTGCACGGAAATCACAGCATTGTCAGTGCCTTCTGCGGCGCGGGTCAAAACATGGTGCAGAAGTGCCTCGGCCCCTTTTTCATCCCGTAGTTGGCGCGCAAGGGTTAAGGTCATTGGTGCAAATACATCGGCAGCCATAGCGGTATCCTCCCATTTAGGGGCAACGGTAAGCCTTGCGCGCCGCCGCATGTATCGGCATTTCTGTGGATGGAGTGGCCTGTGGCATGTTCGGAAAAACACACTTTTGCCCTAGTGCGCCTAACTGTTGGTCACTCGCCCAAATCCACCCATTGCAGAATATTTGCCGAAGAGGTGCTAATTCCAAGCACCACTTCGCCAACAGGCACGGCAAATTTCTGGGCCGCGCTGTCCCAGAATGACAGATCGCGGCACGTTAGGGATATGTGGGCCGAAGCATTTCCATATGCTGGCACATGCAGCTTGGCAAAGCCGACCAGTCGGTGCCACCCGCCACGATGTTGTGGCGCGCGTTGGTAGATTTGCACGACAGTTACGCCCGCCCGATCGCTAAGGTTTGTCACATCAATCTGCGCTGTCACTGCACCATCGCGCTGCAAATGCCCCGTGATCGTGGCAGTGCCATAGGTGAAATTGGCATAAGATAATCCATGCCCAAAGGCGAATAGCGGCGCAATGCCATTGGCCTGATAGGCACGATGGCCAACTGCTGCGCCTTCGCTGATATCTGTCCAAGCAAGGGCGGATTTTTGCGGAGGGGCCACGGGCACGTCGGCCTCGCTGCGTGGATAGGTTAGGGGCAGGCGGCCCTCAGGGTCGATATAGCCCCACAGCGCGTCAGCTAGTGCTGCGCCGCCCTCTTGGCCAGGATGATAGGTTTGAAAGACGCCTGCGACCTGATCCAGCCAAGGCATCAGAACGGGGCCACCCGAGGACAGCACGACGATAGTTTTGGGATTTGCCGCCGCAACCGCTGCAATCAGCCGATCCTGTCCGTTGGGCAAAGCAAGGCTATAGCGGTCGCGCTGCTCGCTTTCATAGGGATGGGCAAAGACAATCGCCACATCTGCGGTGCGCGCCGCCTTAGCTGCCTGCAGGATGGCTGGGGTCAAGGCGCCTTCGGGCGGCACCCAGCCCAGCACCATATCGCCCAGTTCCAGCCAATTGGCGTGGGCCGAGGTGGTATAACCGATGCTGATATCTATCGGCGCGCTGTGCTCTAGCCAAATTGGATCGGTCAATGCCACGGTCGGTTCGCGCGCCGCATCAATTGTCAGCGCGCGCGCGCCGCCAATATCAAGGTATCCGCTGCCCATACAGGTGATCGACAAGCGATAAAATCCTGCCACGGGGGGCACCAATTGCCCTGCCCAGCGCACAGTCATCTGGTCGCCAAAATTGCCGGGTGGGGGTTCTTGCCCAGATGCGTTCATCAATTGCGACAAAAAGCCGATGTCCAGCGCGACCTGTGGGTCAATGCGCTCTACTGCTGGGGTGCCATGATCGCCGCCAGCCAGCCAATAACGCGCCGCCAATCCTGTCTGCCCAT
>CAXNEP010000007.1:0-18954 GCA_964200865.1 Cypionkella sp.
ACCAGCCTGTTGAACATCTGGCCATTTCGCGCGCCACGCCAAATACTTACGTCTTCCGCCCCGCCGATCTGGTAGAAACCGCCGAAGCATGGGAGATCGCCTTTACCGCAAAAACCACGCCATCGGTGCTGGCCCTGTCGCGCCAAAACCTGCCCACCGTGCGGCGCGTTCATACCAACACCAACCTTACCGCCAAAGGGGCCTACGTGCTGGCCGAAGCGGAAGGTAAGCGTCAGGTGATCTTGATGGCGACAGGTTCCGAAGTGGAAATCGCCCTGAAAGCGCGCGATTTGCTGCAATCGGGCGGCATTGGCACGCGCGTCGTGTCCATGCCCTGCATGGAGTTGTTCGCAGCGCAGGACGAAGCCTATCGCCGCAAAATCCTTCCCCCCGGCCCCGTGCGCGTGGCCATCGAAGCGGGCGTGCGGCAAGGCTGGGATCGCTGGCTACTTGGCGAGCGGGGCAAGTTTGGCCGCGAGGCCTTTGTCGGCATGACCAGCTTTGGCGCATCGGCCCCTGCCGAGGTGCTGTATCGCGAGTTTGGCATTACCGCAGAGGCGGCGGTTACGGCAGCCAAGGCGCTGCTGTAATCAAGCGAAAAAAGGGGGGCTTTGCCCCCCGCTGCGCTCCCCCCAGGATATTTGCGAAAAAGAGAAGGGATAGAGTGTGGCCCCTTCCTTGCTCTAGAAATATCCTGGGGGTGAGGAGCGACAGCGACGAAGGGGGCAAGGCCCCCTACTTCCCCCGCACCATACGCCATAGCGGCACAATCCCTTTCGTGACCACAGGGATCAGCGCCGCGCCCAAGATCACGCCGATGATGCCGTCGAAAAACGCCGTCACGGCCCAAGCCGTAAACCCCGCAGCGGTGGGGATAGCGGCGGCGGCAAGGTCAGCCATGTGGTGAATGGTGGTGTAGGGCCAAGCCCAAAGATGCGTCACCTCTAGCCCATGCACCACGATATTGCCGCCGACCCACAGCATCGCCGCTGTGCCGACGACCGATAGAAATGTCATCACGCGCGGCATTGCCAGCACAAGGCCGCGGCCAAAGGCGCGCGCTGGGGAAGTGCGACGATTGGCGGCCATATGTAGGCCGATATCGTCCATCTTTACAATCAGCGCCACCGCGCCATAGACGGCGATGGTGATCAGCGTGCCGACAATGGCCAGTGTTAAGGCTTCCAGCCACAGCGCGCCATCGGGGATGGTGGCCAGCGCGATGGTCATGATTTCGGCTGATAGGATGAAATCGGTCTTGATCGCGCCTGCGACCTTTTCTTCCTCTAGATGGGCAGCATCGCCCGTGTCGTGATCTGCGGCAACATCCGCATCGGCATGGGGCGCAAAGGCGTGCAGTAGTTTCTCTGCGCCTTCAAAGCACAGATAGGCCCCGCCCAGCATTAGCAGCGGGGTGATCACAACTGGCGCGAAATAGTTCAGCGCCAGCAAGGCGGGCAGCAGGATGATCAGTTTATTCTTCAAACTGCCTTTCGAAATGCGCCAGATTATGGGCAGTTCGCGTTCGGCAGCAAAGCCATGCACGTATTTTGGGGTCACGGCGGCATCGTCAATCACCACCCCTGCCGCCTTGGCCCCAGCCTTGGCCGCCGCCGCCGCAATATCATCAACCGAAGCCGCGGCCACTTTGGCAATGGCAGCAACATCATCCAATAGGGCCAGAAGTCCGCTCATAGTATCACCTCGCTTTGTGCAACGCTAAGGCAAGGGCAGGCTAATGCCAAGCGCGCATTGCGCGGGCTGTTTCGGCGTCACCAATGCCCTGCGCCCAAGGCCTGAAACGACTTTTCCCCCGCGCGGCGATCGTCTATCATTGCGCCATTCCAGCGAGATTGCGCAGAGCGTTGCCCAATATGGCGTGGAATGACACAATGGCTGCTTTTCCAACCTTCGGGCCGAATGGGCAGGGAAGATGGGATTGCCGCCGCACGAAAGGGCCAAGATGACAAATCTAGAGGCGGCATGGGTAGCAGGGCTGATTTTCGTCGCGATTCTGGCCGATTTCATCTTCAATAGCGGTGCCGCCAGCCTGTTTTTGGTCTTTAAGCTGCTGGATTTGGTCGACTATCTGAAGTTTTGGGAATAGGCTGCGCTTTGGGCGTTGAATATTGCCGCGAAATGTGGTGTCAGCGCGTCCATATGCCCCCCAACATGCGGCCCCACACCCGTAATGGTGCCGCGCTTTGATCAGGAGAGTTCCATGGCTGTAAAAGTTGCCATCAACGGATTTGGCCGTATTGGCCGCAATGTTTTGCGCGGCATCATTGAATCGGGGCGCACCGATATCGAAGTGGTGGCCATCAATGATTTGGGGCCAGTGGAAACCAACGCCCATTTGCTGCGCTTTGATAGCGTACATGGCCGCTTTCCTGCCACCGTGACAACGGGGCCAGATTGGATTGACGTGGGCCGCGGCCCGATCCGCGTGACAGCCCTTCGCAACCCTGCCGAACTGCCTTGGGCCGATGTGGATGTGGTGATGGAATGCACAGGCATTTTCACCAGCAAAGAAAAATGCGCCCCCCATCTGGAAAATGGGTCTAAGCGCGTGCTGATTTCGGCCCCTGGCGATAATGCCGATAAAACAATTGTTTACGGGGTCAACCATGGCACGCTGACGAAAGACGATATTGTCGTCTCGAACGCCAGCTGCACCACAAATTGCCTATCGCCAGTGGCCCAAGTTTTGCATTCGGCCATTGGCATCACGCGCGGCTTTATGACCACGATCCACAGCTATACGGGCGATCAGCCCACGCTGGATACAATGCACAAAGACCTATACCGCGCCCGCGCTGCGGCCCTGTCGATGATCCCCACCAGCACGGGGGCGGCCAAGGCCGTGGGTCTGGTTCTGCCAGAACTGAAGGGCAAACTGGACGGCGTGGCCATTCGCGTGCCAACGCCGAATGTCTCGGTTGTTGATCTTGTGTTCGAAGCCTCCCGCGCGACCACCGTGGACGAGGTGAACGCCGCCATTCGCGCCGCCGCCGATGGCCGCCTGAAGGGCATTTTGGGCTATACTGACCAGCCCAATGTCTCATCCGATTTCAACCACGACCCGCATTCATCGGTATTCCATATGGACCAGACCAAGGTGATGGATGGCACGATGGTGCGGATTCTGTCGTGGTATGACAATGAATGGGGCTTTTCCAACCGCATGGCCGATACTGCTGTGGCGATGGGCAAGCTGATCTAAGGCAGTTTGGGCGGATAGGCCGCAGGGGGCGCTCGCGCCCCCTCGCGCATGCGCGCTCACCCCCTGAGGATATTTTGCAAAAAGAGAAGCATCAAAGTTTGACCAAACCCTGCGCCATGCGGGCTGCGGCGGCGCGGTAATGGGTGGCTGATTTCAGCAACCGCGCTTCGGTTTCAGCGGGGTCAAGCTGGCGGATCACCTTGGCAGGCGCGCCAACAACCAAGGAATAATCGGGAATATCCTTATCTTCCGTGACAAGGGCCCCCGCCCCAATGATGCAAAACCGCCCCACGCGCGCGCCGTTCATCACTGTGGCGTTCATGCCGATAAGCGAGCCTTCGCCGATGATGCAGCCGTGCAGCAGCGCCTTGTGGCCGATGGTGCAGTTTGGGCCGATGTCCAATGGATAGCCAATATCGGTGTGCAGCACGCAGTTTTCCTGCACATTGCTGCCCGCACCCACGGTGATGCGTTCATTATCACCGCGCAGGGCTGCGCCGAACCAAATATTCGCCCCCGCCCCCAGCGTGACCGCGCCAATGAGAACGGCAGTTTCCGCCACCCAAGCGCCCGCACCGATGTCTGGCGCGATCCCGTCCAAAGCATAGATCATCGCGTCTCAAACTCCTTATTCAAGGCGCGGACAAAGTCGGCCAAATGGGGCTGGCGGTCGCGGCGCATCCGTTCGGCCTGCAAAATGGTGGTAAGTTGGCCAAAGGCCGCATCAATATCGCGGTTGATGATGACATAGTCATATTCGGCCCAATGGCTGATCTCACTTTGCGATTTCAGCATCCGCCCTGCGATAACGTCCTCACTGTCCTGCCCGCGCCCGCGCAGGCGCGCGTCCAACTCGGCGATGGATGGGGGCAACACGAATACCGACACCACATCACGCCCCAAGGCTGAATTGCGGATTTGCTGGCCACCTTGCCAATCTATATCAAAAATAGTGTCGCGCCCCGCCGCCATCGCCGCCTCGACGGGCGCGCGTGGGCTGCCATAGAGGTTGCCGAACACCTCGGCATGTTCCAGCATCTCGCCTGCGCGCACCATGTCTTGGAATGCGGCGCGGGATTTAAAGTAATATTCGCGCCCGTCCACCTCGCCCGCGCGGGGGGCGCGGGTTGTGGCCGAAACGGAAAAGCGCAGGCTGGTATCCCAGTCCATCAGCCGCCGCGCCAGCGTGGATTTGCCCGCGCCAGAAGGCGATGATAGGATCAGCAAAAACCCTTTGCGCGGCGAATTATCCTGATGTGATACCATGAAACTGTTCCTGACTTGCGCCCTTAACCTTGCTTAAATCCAAGGCGCGCGCGCAGGTCAAGGCCACCTGAAGCGCGCGCGTTTACCAAAGATTCAGATTTTCCACAAATGCTCTACGCATTCGTATAGTAATAGACTTGTTCGGCATAGAATTCCCTAACCCTTTTTCAAAGCCCCCCCAAAGAGCACCCTTACCGACCGACCAAGACCCACTAACCACGCCAGAGGCCCGCAATGTTTTTTGAATTTCCCAAGATCGGCGCATCGATGCAAGATGCTTTGGCAGACCCTGCGGCCATCCCTTGCTTGCAAATTCTGCGCGGGTACTGGGAGGGGTTGCGCATGGACGGCGCATTACCCCTGCGCGAGAAAGTCAGCCCGAACGGGTTGGGCGGGGCGATTGAGAATTGCTTTATCGTCGAACGGATCGCCGCAGGCATAGGCCGCTTTCGCGTGGCGGGCAGCGCGGTGGGCGATGTCGTTGGGATAGATCCGCGCGGCATGCCGCTGACCATGCTGCTGGAACCCGTAGCGCGCGGCACTTTGACCCGCGTTTTGGAAGATGTGTTCACATCGGCCACGGCGCTGGACATCACCCTAGAGGGCGAGCGCGGCATTGGCCGCCCACATCTGGCCGCACGGATAATTTTGCTGCCCATTCGCGGCGCGCGGGGCGAATATCATCAAGCCATTGGCGCACTGGCCCTTTCGGGCAGTATCGGGCGCACGCCGCGCCGTTTTGGCATCACCCGCATGCGCAGCGAGGCGCTGGACGCCCCCGCAGGATTTGTTATGGCAAAGCCGATGCAGCTATCCGCCCGCCTACCCGATATCGCCGCCAGCGCGCCAGAAACTGCGCGCAGCCATCTACGCCTTGTCCACTCGCGCGACTAGCGCGGCACAACGAGGGCAGCCAAAAAAAGGGGGGCTTTGCCCCCCGCTGCGCTCCCCCCAGGATATTTTTCGAGCGAGGAAGCCAAAGGCTGTCTGCCTGCTTCCTTGCTCTTCAAATATCCACAGGGGGTGAATTTTTTGTTTTTGCAAAAAAGAGGGGGCGCGTGCGCCCCCTTATTTGCTTAAATCACAAGTGCGGGTTTAAACTGCGATGGCCTTGCGCTGGGCGCGCTTGGCAACCAGTTCTTCGGCCACCAAAAACGCCAGTTCCAGCGATTGGCTGGCATTCAGGCGCGGATCGCAGGCAGTGTGATAGCGGTCGGCCAAGTTTTCATCCGACACGGCGCGCAATCCGCCTGTGCATTCGGTCACATCTTGCCCCGTCATTTCAAAATGCACGCCGCCTGGTACAGTGCCTTCGGATTTGTGAATGGCAAAGAACTCGCGCACTTCGCGCAGCACTTGATCGAACGGGCGGGTTTTATAGCCCGATGCGGCCTTGATCGTGTTGCCATGCATCGGATCGCAAGACCATACCACGTTGGCACCCTCTTCCTGAACTGTTTTGATCAGGCGCGGCAGATGATCGCCCACTTTGCCCGCGCCAAAGCGCGCAATCAGGGTCAGGCGGCCTGCCTCGTTTTCAGGGTTCAGCTTGGCCATCAGCACCTTTAGATCTTCGGCTGTGGTCGTTGGGCCGCATTTCAAACCGATTGGGTTCAGAACCCCGCGGCAAAATTCTACATGCGCGCCGTCTGGCTGGCGGGTGCGATCGCCGATCCAGATCATGTGGCCGCTGCCCGCCACGGTGTTCCCCGTTAGGCTGTCGACCCGCGCAAACGCCTCTTCATATTCCAGCAGCAAGGCTTCGTGGCTGGTGTAGAATTCCACCGATGCCAAGTTATGAGCCGTTTCAGAATTGACCCCTGCGGCATTCATGAAATCCAGCGCGTCCGAAATGCGGTTGGAAATATCGCGGTAGCGGTCTGCCTTGTCATGTTCAGCAAAGCCCAGCGTCCATGCGTGCACGCGGTGGATATCGGCAAAACCGCCCGTGGAAAAGGCGCGCAGTAGGTTTAGGCTGGCTGCCGATTGTGTGTAGGCTTGCAGCATCCGCGCAGGGTCAGGGATACGCGCCTCGGGCGTGGCATCAAACCCGTTGATGATATCGCCGCGATAGCTGGGGTATTCCACCCCGCCAATCACTTCCGTCGGGGCAGAGCGCGGCTTGGCGAATTGCCCCGCCATGCGGCCCACTTTGATCACGGGCACTTTGGCACCATAGGTCAGCACCACGGCCATTTGCAGCATCACGCGGAACGTATCGCGGATGTTATCGGCGGAAAATTCGGCAAAGCTTTCGGCGCAATCGCCGCCCTGAAGCAGAAACGCCTTACCCTCGCCCGCAAGGGCCAGCTGCTTTTTCAGCCGCCGCGCTTCGCCTGCAAACACCAAGGGGGGATATTTGCCAAGCTGCGCCTCGACCGCCGCCAGCGCGGCATGGTCAGGATAATCGGGCATTTGCACCCGTGGTTTGCTGCGCCAGCCTGCTTTGGTCCAAGTCTGTGTCATACCAGATCCCCCTAATTCGCATGTCGGGCTTGGGTATAGGAATAAAATCCCCCAAGGGAAAGGCGCTTTGCGACAATTTGGGTCGATATTGGTGTGAAAATAGCGCCTGCCTGTCCATCTGCCCCCTTGCGGGCGGTGTGTTTTCCTGTTTCCATGCGCCAAATCCGACACAATAGGTCGCAACATGTCCATCACTGCCCGCGCAGATGCCCAGCGCAAGGCCACATCCACCCCTGCCCCAACTGCGCCGCGCCGCTTTGTGTTTTTGCTGCTGGATCGTTTTACGATGATCAATTTCGCTGGCGCGATTGAACCTTTGCGCCTGACCAACCATGTTTTGGGCCATGCGGTGTATGAATGGAAGCTGTGCGGCGAAGGCGGGTCAGAAAAGACCTGCTCCAACGGCGCTGTGCTGCGGCTGGATATGGGGCTGGACGAGCTTGACCGTGATGATTGCCTGATGGTCTGCGGCGGGGTCGACATTCAAAAGCACACCTCCAAACCCGTGCTGGCCTGGCTGCGGCGCGAATCGCGGCGCGGCATTGCCATTGGGGGCCTGTGCACGGGCGCGCATGTGCTGGCTAAGGCAGGGCTTTTGGATGGCAAAAAGGCCACGATCCATTGGGAAAACCAAGACGGTTTTGCCGAAGAATTTGGTGAGGTGAACCTGACCAAATCGGTTTTTGTGATGGATGGCAACCGCTGGTCAACGGCGGGGGGGATTTCGTCACTGGATTTGATGCTGCGCATCATAGCATCGGATCACGGCGAGGAAGTGGCCAATTCGGTCGCCGATCAGATGATTTATTCCACCATCCGCACCGACCAAGACACCCAGCGCCTTTCGATCCCCACACGTATTGGTGTGCGCCACCCAAAGCTGTCCCAAGTCATTCAGATGATGGAAGGAAACATCGAAGACCCGATGTCGCCCGCCGATTTGGCCGACGAAGTGGGCATGTCGACCCGACAATTAGAACGGCTGTTTCGCAGGTATTTGAATCGCAGCCCCAAACGGTATTATATGGAACTGCGCCTGCAAAAGGCGCGCAATCTTTTGATGCAAACGGATATGAGCGTGATCAACGTGGCGCTGGCCTGTGGTTTTGCCTCGCCATCACATTTTTCAAAATGCTACCGCAGTCATTACAACACCACCCCTTACCGCGAACGTGGCGCGCAAGGCGGCGGGCTTGGCGGGGCGGGGCCAATGGGCGGAAGATTATCAATATGACATTATCCAGACGTAGTATTTTAAGCCGCACCTTAGCAGTTTTGGCGGCGGTTACGCTGGCGCGTCCTGCCCATGCAAAAATGGCGGGCAAATCGGTTGCGGTGATTGGCGCAGGTATGGCGGGGCTGGCGGCGGCGGGCGCGCTGGCGCGGGCGGGGGCCAATGTAACGGTATACGAGGCGCGCACCCGCATCGGCGGGCGCGTGGTGACCAGCACGCTTTGGCCCGATCTGCCCTGCGATTTGGGGGCAAGTTGGATTCACGGCCCCATCGGCAACCCGATCAAGAAATTGGCCAAGGCGGCAGGCGCGGCAACGGTGCGCACGCATTATGAAAGTTATGCGGCCTTTGCGGGTGGCAAGAAAACTTACAACGATATCGACCCTTGGGAATGGACAGAAATTGCGTGCACATCGGCCATGCGCGCGTCTGCCGATATGTCGCTGAGAGACGCGCTGATTGCCCTGCGCGTGATGAAGGTGAAAACAGCCGCCGATATCGAGGCTTTAGCCGCCGCTGTGCATTTGGCCATTGAACACGAATACGGCGGCGATTGGGGCAGCCTTTCGGCGCGTTATTTCGATATGGGCGAAGAATTTGCAGGCGAAGATGTGCTGTTTCCGCAGGGCTACGGCGCGCTGGCCAGCTATGCCGCCAAGGGGCTGACCATCAAAACAGGGGCCGAAGTCACCCGCCTGACGCCCCGCGATAAGGGTGTAAAGATTGATTTTGCAGGCGGGCAAAGCGTTCGCGCGGATGCCGCGATTGTCACCTTGCCCTTGGGGGTTTTGCAATCGGGGCGCGTGGCGTTTGAGCAGCCTTTGGCCCGCGCGCGGCAAGCGGCCATTGATACCCTTGGCATGGGGCTTTTGAACAAGGTCTTTTTGCGTTTTGACAAAAAGCCAGATATCCCCGCTGTGGATTGGCTGGAAAAACTGGACGCGCCGCGCAAGCTGTTTCCCGAATGGGTGAACCTTGCCCATGTTTTGGGCGCGCCTGTTTTGTTGGGGTTTAACGCCGCCGCTAGTGCCGATGATTTGGAACGTGCCAGCGATAAAGAGACTGTTTCTGCCGCCACCGATGCCCTGCGCGCGATGTTTGGCAGCCGTTTTCCCGCACCGATCGCGTCGCAAATCACCCGCTGGCGCGTGGATGCGCTGGCGGTGGGGTCTTACAGCTATCACGCCTTGGGCGCGGCAAGAACGGCGCGCGCTGATCTGGCGGGGGCCGATTGGGACGGGCGCATTGTCTTTGCGGGCGAGGCGTGCAGCGCTGATTATGCCAGCACTGTGCATGGTGCTTGGATGTCGGGGCTAGAGGCGGCGCGCGAGGTTTAGCGGGCGGCCCTGCGGGGTTGGCATTACTTTCCCTGCGGGGCAAGGCGATACACCGCCCCGTCAATCACCGACAAAAACCAAATGCTGCCATCTGGGGCCTGCACCACATCGCGCACGCGGGCGGTTTCGGGGGCAGCAATGCGTTCTTCGGCATAGCCATTTGCGGGATCAAGCCTTGCGATGAAATCGCTGTTCAAACTGCCCGTCAGCAGATTGCCGCGCCATGCGGGAATCAGATCGCCCTGATATTCCATCAAGCCTGACGGCGCGATGGACGGGACCCAGACCTTTACCCCATCGACCATGCCTTCCATTTGCGGCGCGCCAATGGTGCCGCCGCCGTATTGCTCGCCCTTAGACACGAGGGGCCAGCCATAATTGGCCCCTTTGGCCAGAATATTCACCTCATCCCCGCCTTGAGGGCCGTGTTCAACCAGAACCAAATCGCCCGCCGCCGTTTGGATCAACCCCTGCGGGTTGCGGTGGCCAAGGGTAAAGATACCCGCCATCGCGCCATCTAACTGCGTCGCAGGGCTGCCATCGGCGGCAAAGTGAAACACCTTACCTTCGCTGCGCGCGGGGTCTTGCGCCTGCTGCCCGTCTGGGCCTGTGCCCCGCTCGCCCAAGGCCAGATAGATCGAGCCATCCTGCGCCTCGATCACCCGCGCGCCAAAATGGTTGCCGCCGCGCACGCCTTCGGGGGCGGTAAACAGCACTTGCAGATCGCGCAGTGTCATGGCCGCAAAATCCAGCCGCGCACGCGCGAGGGCCGTGCCGCGCCCGCCATTCGTGCCTGCCGCATAGGTCAGATAAACCCACGGGTCAGCGGCAAATCCGCGCGGGATCATCACATCCAAAAGCCCGCCCTGCCCGCCAACCGACACCGCAGGCAGGCCCGCAAAATCGCCCAAATCTGCCCCATCTGCGCCAAACAGCCGCAGGCGGGCGCGGTCACGCTCCGTCACCAAAAAACGGCCATCGGGCAGATATGCAATGCCCCAAGGCTCGTCCAAACCCTGCGCCACGGGCGTGATCTGCATCGGCCCTGCGCTGGTATCTATCAGCGAATCGGCAGCGGCCTGTGTGCTGGTGCTTGCCATAACCGCGGCCAGAACGGCCCCAAAAACGGCACTACGCCGTGGGTGATGGATGCTGCGGAACCCGATCATGACCTGCTTCCTTTCATCTGTGGGGCGAGTGTTGGGCCCAACTGCGCGATATCACACTATCTATAGTGGTTGGCCGCAGGCGCGCTGTAACTCTGCCATAAGATGTGGGGCGGCGCGCGGATTTTTCAAACCCCTTTCCTTTTCAAAATGCGCACTCTAGGTTAGCGGGCAGGATAAAATCCAAACTGGGAGCGAACTTATGAAAAAACTACTTCTGGCCACGGCAAGCGTTGCACTGATGGCAGGCGCGGCTTATGCTGAAGACGTGAAAATCGGCGTGGTTCTGGGCTATACTGGCCCACTGGAATCGATCACCCCAACGATGGCTGGCGCTGCAGAGATGGCACTGGCTGAAGTGAATGCTTCGGGCAAGTTCACGCTGGGCAATCTGGTTTCTGTGCGCGCAGACAGCACCTGCGGCGACGCAGCAGCAGGCACCGCAGCAGCCGAGCGTGTTGTGACTGCCGATGGCATCAAAGCTATGGTTGGCGGCGATTGCTCGGGCGTGACGGGCGCTATTTTGCAAAACGTAGCACGTCCAAACGGCATTGGCATGATCTCGCCTTCGGCAACCTCGCCAGCATTGTCGAGCGCTGAAGATGATGGCCTGTTCTTCCGTACCGCGCCTTCGGACGCGCGTCAGGGCGAAGTTATGGCTGACATTTTGGCTGGCAAAGGCATCATGAATGTGGCCGTAACCTACACCAACAACGACTACGGCAAGGGTCTGGCTGACAGCTTTGCAGCGGCATTCGCGGCCAAGGGCGGCACCATCACCCTGAACGCACCACATGAAGACGGCAAGGCTGACTATGCAGCCGAAGTTGGCGCTTTGGCATCGGCTGGTGGCGATTTGCTGGTTGTGGCAGGTTACGTTGACCAAGGCGGCAAAGGCATGATCCAAGGCGCGCTGGATGCAGGCGCATTCAGCAAGTTCTATCTGGTGGACGGCATGTATGGCGACAGCCTGATCGAGGCTATCGGCGCGCCGCTGGACGGCACGATTGGTGCTTTGCCTGGCATCGACAACGAAGGTTCGGCCAAGTTCAAAGAGCTGGCAACGGCTGGCGGGCTGGACGGCACCTCGGCTTTTGCACCTGAAAGCTATGACGCAGCTGCGCTGATTGCACTTGCAATGGCGGCGGCAGGTTCGACCGAATCGAAAGATTGGACGACCAAAGTCATGGATCTGGCCAACGCACCAGGCGAAGTAATTCTGCCAGGCGAGCTGGCAAAGGCATTGGATCTGATCGCTGCTGGCACCGACATCGACTATATGGGTGCAACTGGTGTTGAGCTCGTTGGCCCAGGCGAATCGGCAGGCAGCTACCGCGAATACGAAGTTAAGGGCGGCGCTTTCGAAACCGTTCAGTATCGTTAATCTGCGGGTATAACCCAATCGGACGGCCCGAGGCATTGCTTCGGGCCGTTTGTGCAAAAACCGCTCACCAGAGGCGGCCCAGACGATCAAAAACGACGACAGGGATATGACATGATCGAAGTGCAAGACCTGCATCGCCATTTCGGCGGTTTCCGCGCGGTTGATGGCGCATCGTTGCGCATTGCAACGGGGTCGATCACGGGGCTGATTGGCCCAAATGGCGCGGGCAAAACCACGCTGTTTAACGTGATTGCAGGCCGCTTGCCGCCCACTTCGGGGCGCGTGGTGATGGACGGGGCCGATATTACGGGCCTGCCGCCGCATGTGCTGTTTTCGCGCGGACTGCTGCGCACGTTTCAAATTGCGCATGAGTTTTCATCCATGACGGTGCGCGAAAACCTGATGATGGTTCCGCCTAATCAGTCGGGTGAAAGCCTGTGGAACGCCTGCTTTCGGCGCGGGGCCGTGGCCGCAGAAGAGGCGCGCATCCGCGCGCAGGCCGATGAAGTTTTGGAATTTTTGACCATCAGCCACTTGGCCGATGAAAAGGCGGGAAACATCAGCGGCGGGCAGAAAAAGCTGCTGGAATTGGGCCGCACTATGATGACCGATGCCAAAATCGTGTTTCTGGACGAGGTCGGCGCGGGCGTGAACCGCACGCTGCTGAACACCATCGGCGATGCCATTGTGCGCCTGAATAAGGAACGCGGCTATACGTTCTGCGTGATTGAACATGATATGGATTTCATTGCCCGTATCTGCGGCCCCGTCATCTGCATGGCCGAGGGCAAGGTTTTGGCGGAAGGCACCTTGGACGAGGTTAAGAACAACGAGCGCGTGATCGAGGCCTATCTGGGCACGGGGCTAAAGAACAAAAAGGAGGCCGCGCATGTGTGATGCGGCGAATTTAGGTATTTGTACCAAATTGAAAGGGGCGCAGTGATGGGCGAACCTTTCTTGATTGGTGATGCAATGACGGGCGGCTATGGCGCGGCGGATATTTTGCACGGCTGTACCATTGCCGTGGAAAAGGGCGAGATTGCCGTGATCGTCGGCCCCAATGGTGCGGGCAAATCTACCGCGATGAAGGCCGTGTTCGGAATGCTTTCCTTACGCGGCGGCGCGGTGCGCCTGAACGGCGAGGATATTTCAAAACTGTCCCCGCAGGCGCGCGTGCGCAAGGGCATGGGATTTGTGCCGCAGACCAGCAATATTTTCACCACCATGACGGTAGAAGAAAACCTAGAAATGGGCGCTTTCATTCGGACTGATGAGATCGCCGACACCATGGCGCAGGTCTATGATCTGTTCCCCATCCTAAAGCAAAAGCGCCATCAGGCAGCGGGCGAGCTTTCGGGCGGGCAGCGCCAGCAGGTTGCCGTGGGCCGCGCGCTGATGACCCAGCCGCAGGTCTTGATGCTGGACGAGCCTACGGCGGGCGTGTCGCCCATTGTGATGGACGAATTGTTTGACCGCATCATCGAAGTCGCTCGCACAGGGATTTCGATTTTGATGGTCGAACAAAACGCCCGCCAAGCGCTAGAGATCGCCGATAAGGGCTATGTTCTGGTGCAGGGCGCAAATCGTTTCACGGGCACGGGGGCGGAACTGTTGGCCAACCCCGATGTGCGCCGTTCTTTCCTTGGGGGCTAAGGCATGGATATTCTGAACGCTTTAGTGGCCTTTTTGAATTTTGTGTTCATTCCTGGCCTTGCCTATGGCAGCCAACTGGCCTTGGGCGCGCTGGCGCTGACGTTGGTTTATGCCGTGCTGCGCTTTTCCAACTTTGCCCATGGCGACACGATGGCCTTTGGCACGATGTGGGTGATTTTGATCACATGGGCCCTGCAAAGCGCGGGTATCACGGCAGGGCCGCTGCCCACCGCGCTGATCGCCCTGCCCTTTGGCATTGCCATCACCGCCGCCTTTGTGCTGGCGACGGACCGCGCGGTATATCGGTTTTACCGCACGCAAAAGGCCGCGCCGATTATCTTGGTGATCGTCTCGACGGGCATAATGTTTGTGATGAACGGGTTGACGCGGGTGATTATTGGCCCCGCCGAACAAGATTTCGCCGATGGCGCGCGGATGATCCTTGCCCCCAATGATTTTAAGGCGTGGTCAGGTCTGGCCGAAGGCTTGGCGCTAAAGCAAACCACGTTGATTACCGTCATTGTCGCGGCGGTTTGCGTGGCAGCGTTGTTCTGGTTCTTGCAGCGCACCCGTACGGGCAAATCGATGCGCGCCTATTCCGATAACGAAGATTTGGCGCTGCTGTCGGGCATCAACCCCGAACGTGTGGTGGCAATTACGTGGATTATCGCCACAGCGCTGGCGGTAATTGCGGGCACGCTGTATGGGCTGGATAAATCTTACCGCCCGTTCATTTATTTCCAACTGCTGCTGCCCATGGCGGCGGCGGCGGTGGTGGGCGGGCTTGGCAGCCCTCTGGGGGCGATTGCGGGCGGTTTTATCATCGCCTTTTCCGAGGTGTTCGTCACCTATGCGTGGAAAAAGATAGTCACCTATCTGGTTTCGGCCGATATGGCCCCCGAGGGGCTGCTGCAACTGCTGTCCACCGATTACAAATTCGCCGTGTCCTTTACGATTTTGATCTTGGTGCTGCTGGTTATGCCCACGGGCATATTTAAGGGGAAGTAGGATGAACAATCGCAACCTTTTGATGTTTGCGGGCGTGGCGCTGTTGTTTGTGGCCACGGGCGTTTTCCAAAGCTGGAACCTGTCGTTGCAAATCCTGATCATCGGGGTGTTATCCGCGATCATGGCCTTGGGCGTGAATATGCAATGGGGCTATGCGGGGCTGTTTTCGACGGGAATCATGGGGTCGGTCGCGCTGGGCGGGCTGGCGGTGGTGCTGGTGTCTGGCCAACCCGTGCCAGAAGGTTGGGCCGCAGGCGGTCCGCGACTGCTGGCGGCGCTGGCCTTTGGCGTGTTGCTGATTGCGGCGGCGGTGTACCTGTACAACCGCATGGCGGCGGGCACAGCGCGGCGCGCGGCGATGATTTTGCTGCTGGGCGCGGGGTTTTTCGCCTATCGCGCCATTCTTGACCCTGCTGTAACCGCGATTGAGGCGTTTAACCCTGCCACAGCGGGCAATATCGGCGGGTTGGGTCTGCCGTCAATCTTGGCTTGGCCAGTGGGCGCGCTGTTTGCCGCTGCTGCCGCTTGGGCGATTGGCAAGGTGGCATTGGGCCTGCGGTCTGACTATTTGGCAATTGCCACCCTTGGCATTGCTGAAATCATTCTGGCCGTGATGAAAAACGAAGACTGGCTGGCGCGCGGCGTGAAAAACATTATCGATCTGCCCCGCCCTTGGCCTGTGCCGTACGAGGTGGATTTGCAGGCCGACCCCGCCTTTGTGGCGCAGGCGGCCAATTGGGGTTTGGAAAGCGTCGAGGCATCCACCATTCTGGTTAAGCTGCTCTATCTGCTCGTGTTCGGTGCGGTTTTGCTGGTACTGATCTATTTTTCCGAACGCGCGTTAAACAGCCCTTGGGGGCGGATGATGCGGGCGATCCGCGATAACGAAGTCTCATCCGCCGCGATGGGCAAAGACATCAAATCGCGGCATTTGCAGGTGTTTATCATCGGCTCTGCCGTGGTGGGGCTGGCGGGCGCGATGCTGACCTCGATGGAGGGGCAATTGACCCCGTCAAACTATACGCCACTGCGGTTTACGTTTCTGATCTGGGTGATGGTCATCGTCGGCGGGTCGGGCAACAACTGGGGCGCGGTGCTGGGCGGGCTGCTGCTGGGCTGGCTGTGGCTGATCGTGGAAAACGCAGGCCCTGTGGCGATGGGCTATATCACCATGCCCCTGCCTGACGGCGTGCTAAAGGCCCATCTGATTGAGGCCGCCCCGCATCTTCGTTTGATTACACTGGGGGCCGTGCTGCTGCTGGTGCTGCGGTTCAGTCCGAAGGGGCTCTTGCCAGAGAAATAGGGCAACTCAAAAGTAAGCAAGCCCTAGATTGCGTGAACGCACGCTCTCTAGGGCTTGCTTAAGCGGCAGGTCGCATTCTGCGGTTTCATGCAGCCAGCCTCCGCCGCAACACCGACCTGCCACCCAAATGGCAACCATTGCGTCTGGGCAAGTGATAGCGGTGCCGCCCATTCCCCCCATCCTTCACCCTTGCGCACTACTTCGCGCGGCAGGCGTCTTGTTCGAACGACCATTTCCCGCCCTGCGCGGTGCAGGCATCAATGCGCAGGGGTTCAGAAAACTGGCTGGACAGGCGCGTCAAGGTCAAAACCGCAAGCACCCCAAAAAAGACCCACTTTGCTGCGCTTGATTTCATTCTCATAACAGCCGCGCCCCTTCTGCCAAGGCAAATCTATCGGTCATGCCCGATACATAATCGGCCACAACGCGGGCAAGCTGCACCTGATCTTTGGCCGCAGCGATGTCGATCTGCCACTCGGGTGGCAGAAGTTCAGGGCGGTTTAGGTAAAGCGGGAACAGACCGTTCACCACTTCGGTCACCCTTGCCCGTTCCTTCATCACCGATGGGGCGCGGTACATGCGGGTGAACAGGAAAGACCGCACCGATTTCAGGTCTTGGAACAGGGGTTTGGAAAACCGAATTACCGTTGTCCCCAGCCCGCGAATATCATCCACCGACCGCGCCCCAGCGGATGACAGGCGGTTTTGCGCCACGGCAATCACATCTTCCACCATCACACCAAATACGCGCCGCAGCGCCTCGTGCCGCCTGCGCATTTTGTCTAGGTTTGGGTACAGCCGATCCACCGCTTCGAACGCGGGGCCAGTCACGGGCAGTTGCATCAAATCGGCCTCGTCAAACAGGCCAGACCGCAGTCCGTCGTGCAAATCGTGGTGCGAGTAGGCGATGTCATCGGAAATCGCGGCCACCTGCGCCTCGGCACTGGCGAAAGTGTGCAGCTCCAAATCCCACTTCGCGTTAACTTCCGCCAAGGCATAGGGCAATGGCCCGGCGTGTTTCTCATCTGCATTGGGGCCAATAACGGGCCCGTTATGCTTGGCAATCCCCTCCAGCGTTTCCCACGTTAGGTTCAGACCATCAAAATCCGCGTAATGGCGTTCCAGCTTGGTCACAATCCGCAGAGCTTGCGCGTTGTGGTCAAACCCGCCGTAGGGTGCCATGAGCAGGCCAAGCGCATCCTCGCCCGTATGGCCGAACGGCGTGTGGCCCAGATCATGCGCCAGCGCAATAGCCTCGGCCAGATCGGTGTTCAGCCCCAAGACCCCCGCCAGCGTGCGCGCAACTTGCGCGACCTCAATCGAATGGGTCAGGCGGGTGCGGTAATAATCGCCCTCGTGTTCGACAAAAACTTGGGTCTTATGCTTGAGGCGGCGAAAGGCGGATGAATGGATGATGCGGTCGCGGTCGCGCTGAAACTCGCTGCGAAAAGACGGCAGACTTTCGGGGTACAGACGCCCGCGCGAGGCGGTGTTTTGGCAGGCAAAGGGAGCCAAGGTTTGGGTATGGGTTTGGGCAATGTTTTCGGGCATATGATTGCCTTCTTGTTGAGGGGGCCTGATGCGCCTATATTACATAAAGGCCCCGTTTAGGAGAGCAAAATGAACCTACCCCCCCAAGTGCCCCCCCCACTTGTTACAGACCGCGCATTTGCGCGTCTGGCCGAAATCGCCGCGATGACGGGGCAGGCCAAACCCCTGCGCGTGGCGGTCGAAGGCGGCGGTTGTTCGGGCTTTCAATACCAAATCAAGCTGGACGATGCGGCAGCAGGCGATCTGGTACTCGAAGGCGCGGGCCAGCGCGTGCTGATCGACGAGGTATCTTTGCCCCTGTTGGCGGGCGCGGTGATTGATTTCACCGAGGAATTGATCGGCGCGCGGTTCGTGGTGCAAAACCCCAATGCCACGGCAAGCTGTGGGTGCGGCGTTAGTTTTTCGATGTAGGCAACCCCTTTCCTTCTCCCGCCCTCGCGCTATGATCCCTTTATGGCGCTATGATCCCTTTATGACTGCAATGGTGGCATTCATGAGTACAGTTCTTGTCCTTGGCTCTGGCCCTGCTGCCATCGGCGCGCGGGGTTGGCGGCGTGATGGGTTTGACACGATTGTGGCGATCAACAACGCCCATAGGGTCCGCCCCGATTGGGATGCGGTGATCTATCCCTATGACTTTCCGCAAAGCAGCATACCCGCCCCGCGCGAGGGCCAAAGCCTGATCGACGAGACCCATTTTGTGCCCGCGCAAAACCGCTTTGGCGGGTTTATCTATGCGGGGGCGACCATGGCCTTTACCGCCGCCTATTGGGCGCTGGATGCGCTGCGCCCGCGCGTTTTGGCCTTTTATGGCTGCGATATGGTCTACCCTGCAACGGGGCCAACCCATTTCTACGGCACGGGCGCGCCAGACCCGCTGCGCGCCGATGTGACTTTGCGCAGCCTAGAAGCGAAATCAGCCCGTTTGATGGTGCTGGCGGCCATGCAGGGGGCGGCCCTTGTCAACCTATCTCGCACGCCTTCGCGGCTGATTTTCCCGCGCGCGCATCGCTGCGATTTTGCCCGCCTTTTGCCTCTGCGCTATCATGCTGCCAAGGCGCTTGAGGCGCTGCACCTCGAGGCGGCCTTAGCCTATACCACCCCAACGGGGCATTATGAGCAGGTTGGCTATGATCTGGCCGCGCTGGATCATCTGGATCAGCTTTGGCGGGCGGCGGCGCTTGATCTGCGGAAGGCGGCGGCATAGGCTGGCGCAAACCCCAGTGAAAGCCGCCCCAATGAAAATCGCCACCTTTAACATCAACGGCATCAAGGCGCGGCTGGATCGGCTGACCGAATACCTGGCTGGCGCGGGGGCAGATGTCGATGTAATTTGCCTGCAAGAAATCAAATCCGTCGATGA